>DASXPS010000183.1 GCA_036493475.1 Sporichthyaceae bacterium
CTCGCGCAGCACGCGGAACTGCAGGGTGTCGAACACCGCGTGCACCTCGTCGCGGTCCCAGGCACGCAGCTTCAGGTCGTCCGGCCCGAGGTCCAGCGGTACGTCCCGACGCAGCTCGGTGAGCTGCCGGTTGAGCAGCACCGCGGACAGGTGCGCCCGTAACGCGTCGCCGGCCTTGCCCTTCACCTCGTCGACCCGCAGGGTCAGCTCCGCCAGGGAGCCGAACTCGCGGACCCACTTGGCCGCGGTCTTCTCCCCCACACCCGGGATCGAGGGCAGGTTGTCCGAGGGATCCCCGCGCAGCGCGGCGAAATCCGGGTACTGAGTCGGCGTCAGGTCATAGCGTTCCTGCACCGCTGCCGGGTCCATCCGGGATAGCTCGGAGACCCCACGCTTGGGGTACAGCACCGTGACGTTGTCCGAGACCAACTGGAAGGCGTCCCGGTCACCGCTGAGGATCAGCACCTGGTAACCGGCCGCCTCGGCGGCCACCGCCAGCGTGGCGATCACGTCGTCGGCCTCGTAGCCGTCCACCGCGAGCACCGGCACCCGCAACGCGTCGAGCACCTCCCGGATCAGCGAGACCTGGGGGCGGAAATCGTCCGGCGTGGAGGTGCGGTTGGCCTTGTACTGCGGGAACGCCTCGGAGCGGAACGTGGCCCGGGAGACGTCGAAACACACCGCCATGTGCGTGGGCGCCTCGTCGCGCAACGTGTTGATCAGCATCGAGGTGAAGCCGTACACGGCGTTGGTCGGCGCCCCGGTGGTGGTGGAGAAATTCTCCACGGGCAGCGCGTAGAAGGCGCGGTAGGCCAGCGAGTGCCCGTCCAGCAGCAATAACCGCCCAGCCTCCACGGGCGCGATACTAGGCGCCGGCCCCGACAGCGCCCGCCGACGGCCGGATCTCGATGCCGCAAACCTCCGCCTGTTGTCGCCCGTTGGCGCCCGGCCGCAGCTAAAGTCCGCGATCAAGGACGTTTTCTTGATCGCGGATGCAGTCGCCGACGGCATGGGGAGGCCGGTCAGGTGCTTCGCAGGACCGCCGCTGTGCTGGTGACGCTTGTCGCGGCGCTGCTGGCCCTCGCGACGCTCGGTGCGGGCCGGGCGATGGCCGCCAACGAGGACGTGCACGGCCGGTTGGTCGACGACGGCAAGCCGATCGCCAACGTCCGCATCGTGGTGACCACGACCGACGACAAACCGATCGGCGACGTGCGCACCGGTGCCGACGGTAGTTGGGCCGTGCCGTTGCCCGGCGGGGGCACGTACAAGATCAGCCTGGACACCAGCTCCCTGCCCGCCGGGGAGAAGCTGCAGGATCCGAGCCTGGCCACGGTGACCAAGCAGGTCATCTCCGACCAGCAGAAGCCGCAGCTGTTCCTGCTCAGTGGGTCCGGCACGGCCAAGGTCTTCCACGACAGCACCAACCGCACCGCGCAGCTGATCGCCGAGGGATTGCGCTTCGGGCTGATCCTTTCGCTGGCCGCAGTCGGCCTGTCGCTGATTTACGGCACCACCGGTCTGGTCAACTTCGCCCACGGCGAGTTGGTCACCTACGGCGCGCTGATCGCCTTCTGGCTCAACGTGACGCACGGCATCCAGTTGATCGGCGCCGCCGCGCTGGCGGTGGCCATCTGCGGGGCCACCGGATGGGCGCAGGACGCCCTGTTCTGGGGACAGTTGCGCAAACGCGGCACCGGGCTGCTGGCCATGATGATCGCCTCGATCGGCCTGGCCCTGCTGGTCCGCTACATCTTCCTGTACTTCTACGGCGGCGATAACGACGCCTACACCGACTACCGCGGCCAGGTGGCGGTCAAGCCCGGCCCGCTGCCCATTGCGCTGGCCCCGCGCGACTACTGGAGCATGGGCGTCGCCGTGCTGGCCCTGATCGTGGTGATCGTGGCGCTGGCCCGCACCAAGCTGGGCAAGGCAACCCGCGCGGTCGCGGACAACCCAGCGTTGGCCGCGGCATCCGGCATTGACGTCAACCGGGTCATCCGCACCGTGTGGACGGTCGGCGGCGCGTTGGCCGGCTTGTCCGGGATCCTGCTCGGGCTGGCCCAGCAGGTGCAATTCCAGATGGGTCAGAACATCCTGCTGCTGATTTTCGCCGCGGTCACCCTGGGCGGGTTGGGCACCGCGTTCGGCGCGGTGCTGGGCAGTTTGGTGATCGGCATTGGCATCCAGCTCTCCACGCTGTGGGTGTCCCCCGAGCTGAAGAACGTCGGCGCGCTGGGCGCGCTCATCGTGATCCTGCTGGTGCGCCCGCAGGGCATCCTGGGCCTGCGCGAACGGATCGGGTGAGGACATGGACTGGAGCAGCATCCTCACCAACTCCCTCGAGGCCACCGTCGGCATCGACGCGGTGTACTTCGCGCTGGCCGCGATCGGGCTCAACGTGCACTTCGGCTACGCGGGCCTGCTGAACTTCGGCCAGTCCGCGTTCCTGGCCATGGGCGCCTACGGCCTCGCGGTATCGGTGGCCACCTACGGCCTGCCGTTCTGGGCGGGCATCGCGATCGGCCTGGGCCTGTCCGTGGTGCTGGCCATCCTGCTGGGCATCCCCACGCTGCGCCTGCGCGCGGACTATCTGGCCATCGTCACCATCGCCGCGGCGGAGATCATCCGGCTGATCGCCCGCTCGGTGTCGCTGGAGGACAAGCTCGGCGGCACCGATGGCTTGCAGCAGTTCTCCGCCGGGTTCTTCACGATGAACCCGTACCCGGACACCCACCGCTACGGCATCGGGTCGGTGGACTTCGACGCCCGCGAGTTCTGGGTGATCTCCGTCGGCTGGGCGTTGGTCGTGCTGTCCTGTCTGGTGGTCTGGCTGCTCATGCGTAGTCCCTGGGGCCGGGTGCTCAAAGCCATCCGCGAGGACGAGGACGCCGTGCGCAGCCTCGGCAAGAACGTCTACGCCTACAAGATGCAGGCCCTGGTGATAGGTGGCTTGATCGGCTCGCTGGGCGGGTTCGTCGCGGCGCTGGGCAAGGGCTCGGTGCAGCCGGACCTGTACGGCACCGAGACCACGTTCCTCGCCTACGTGGTGCTGATCCTCGGCGGCGCCGCGCGGGTGCTCGGGCCGGTGGTCGGCGCGATGATCCTGTGGACGCTGCTCGCGTTCAGCGACAACGCGCTGCGCCAGGCCGTCGGCACCGGGCACATCTCCACCTCGATCCTGCAGAGCACCCAGGTCGGTGAGGTGCGCTTCATGCTGGTCGGCCTCGGGTTGGTGCTGCTCGTGGTGTTCCGACCGCAGGGGATCTTCGGGGACAAGAAGGAGATCGCTCTTGACGCCCGATGACCTGCCCGCTGTCCCGCACGTGCGGTCGGACCCGCATGCGGTGGCCATGGACGCGTTGTCCGGCACCGCGGCCGAACCCGGTTCGCGCAAGCCCGACCCGATCCTGGTGGCCGACTCGGTGGTGCGTCAGTTCGGCGGTCTGACCGCGGTGAACGTCGCGCACCTGGAGGTGCAGCGCAACTCGATCACCGCGCTGATCGGGCCCAACGGCGCGGGCAAGACCACGCTGTTCAACCTGCTCACCGGGTTCGACCGGGCCGAGGCCGGCGCCTGGACCTTCGAGAAGCGGGTGATCAGCGGCCTGCCGCCGCACCGGGTGGCCCGGGCCGGCATGGTGCGCACCTTCCAACTGACCAAGGCCCTGGCCAAGCTCACCGTGCTGGACAACATGCGCCTCGGTGCGGGTGGGCAGCGCGGCGAATCGCTGTGGGCGGCCATGGCCAGTCCGCTGTGGCGGCGTCAGGAAACCGCGATCACCGCCCGCGCGATGAGCCTGCTGGACCGGTTCAACCTGGCCCGGGTGGCCCACGACCACGCGGGCACCCTGTCCGGTGGGCAACGCAAGCTGCTGGAGATGGCCCGCGCTCTGATGACCTCCCCGCGCCTGGTCATGCTCGACGAACCGATGGCCGGGGTGAACCCCGCACTCGCGCAGAGCCTGCTCGACCACGTGCGCGCGCTGCGCGACGAGGGCATGACCGTGGTCTTTGTCGAACACGACATGGACGTGGTCCGGCACATCGCGGACTGGGCCATCGTGATGGCCGCGGGCAGCATCGTCGCCGAGGGCCCACCCGCCACGGTCATGGCCGACGAGCGCGTGATCGACGCCTACCTGGGCGCACACCACGACGCCCCGCTGTCCATCGAGGAAGAGGAGGAGCGGTTGGCCGCGGCCGAGGAGATCATGGTCGCCGAGGCCGAGGCGCCCTTGGTCAGCGACATGCCCGAGGAGGGGTCGTCCGGTGGAGGTAGCTGACGGCGCGCTGCTGCGCGCACAGGGCATCGTCGCGGGCTACCTGCCCGAAGTGAACATCCTCAACGGCACCGATCTGCACGCCGCCGAGGGCGAATTGGTCGCCATCATCGGACCGAACGGTGCGGGCAAGTCCACATTGCTCAAGGCGTTGTTCGGGCTGGTGCCGGTGCGCGAGGGGACGGTGACGCTGCGCGGGGAGGACATCACCGGGCTGCCCGCGAACAAACTGGTGAAGCGCGGCGTGGGTTTCGTGCCCCAGACCAACAACGTGTTCCCCAGCCTGACCATCGAGGAAAACCTGCAGATGGGCGTCTACCTGAGTCCACGTCAGTTCAAGTCGCGGTTCGCGCACGTCAGCGAGTTGTTCCCGGCGCTGGCCGCCCGCCGCAAGCAGCGCGCGGGGTCGCTGTCCGGCGGGGAGCGGCAAATGGTGGCGATGGCCCGGGCCCTGATGCCCTCCCCCAGCGTGTTGCTGCTCGATGAACCCTCCGCCGGACTTTCGCCCGCCCTGCAGGACGAGGTGTTCATCCGCACCAAGCGCATTCAGCGCACCGGGGTGACCGTGGTGATGGTCGAGCAGAACGCCCGGCGCTGCCTGCAGATCTGCGACCGCGGCTACGTGCTGGACAACGGCCGCAACGCGCACACCGGCACCGGCAAGTCGTTGATCAACGACCCGAAGGTGATCGAGCTGTACCTCGGCACTCTGGCCCGCGCCTGAGTCGCCCCAACCAGCTTGCGTCCGAAGAAGTGTGGGTGCGCGGACACTGTTCTTCGGACGCTACGGGGCAACTACTGCGAGCTGGACGTCGACGTGGCCGACGGGGAGGCGGTGGAGCTGCCGGTGTCGTCGGATCCGTACTCGTCGGAGTCGCTGGTCGCCGACGGCGAGGCCGACGGCGAGGACGACGGCGACGGCGAGGAGGTGCTGGTCGAGCTGGACGAGCCGGTGCTGCTGGTTGTCGAGCCAGTACCGCTGACCGGACCGGAGACGAACTTCAGCGGCTTGTACTGGTTGTCCGGGCCGAACTGGTAGATGCCCATGGAGGCCTGGCTCGGGTCACCGTTGGCGTCGAACTCGATCGGGCCGGACTGGCCGTCGTAGTCGACGTCGGTGCCGGCCTTGATCAGCGCGTCGCAGTCCTTGAAGGACGTGCACTTGGTGCCGCTCTCGCTGACGTCCTGTAGGTGCTTGGCGATGTCCACGCCGTTGTCGCTCTTGGCCTCCTCGGCCGCCAGCGCGGCCAGGGTGACCGCGTCATAGGCCTCACCTGCGTAGGAGTAGTCCTTCAGGTTCGGGTCGAACTGCTTGAGGCGGTTCTGGAAGTCCGTGGTCGGCTTGGAGCCGGGGATGGTGCCCTTGATGCCCTCCAGCGCGCCGGCCTTCACCGCGATGGTGTTCGACATGTTGCCGTCGACCATGTACAGCTTCTTGCCCGAGGAACTCAACGGGAGCAGCCCCTCCTTGATCATCTCGTCGAGGATCTTGGCGGACTCGTCGAACCCGATCAGCGCGATCGCGTCGGGGTTGGCGGCCTTGATCCGACCGACCTCGGCGGAGAACTCGCTGGCGGTCGGGTCGTAGATGATCTTCTCCTTGACCGTGCCGCCGCCGTCGGTGAAGGCCTTGGCGGCCTGGTCGGCCAGGCTGGTGCCGTAGGCGTCCTGCAGGGCGAGGATGCCGAGGGTCTGGGCGCCGTCGTCCAGCGCGGTCTCGCCGACCACCCGACCCTGGTAGATGTCCGAGGGCGCGGTGCGCCAGTACAGACCGTGGTCCGGGTAGGTGGACAGCGTGGTCGAGGTGTTGGAACCGGAGACCTGCAGCACGCCGGAGCCGGTGATCTTGTCGATGACGGTCAGCGTCACCGAGGACGAGGCGGCGCCGATGATCGCGTCGACGTTCTCGTTCAGCAGCCGGTTGACCGACTGCGAGGCGATGTCGGTCTTGGTGTCACCGGAGTCGGACTCGACGAGCTCGACCGGCTTGCCGAGCACACCGCCGTTGTCGTTGATGTCCTTCAGCGCCAGCTTCACACCGGCCACCTGAGGCGGGCCGAGGATCTGCAGGTTGCCCGTTTCCGGGAGCAGGGTGCCCAGCTTCAGCGTGCCGTCACCGGTGTGCGTCACGGTGGACGGCGTGGAACTCGGCTGCGCGCTGTTGCTCTTGCCGCCGCCGCACGCGGTCAGCGTGAGGCCGGCCGCGGCGATGATCGCCAAGGTCCGGGCCGCGGGAATGGCACGTGCCATGAGGTCGATCTCCTTCAGGGATGGAGGTCGGGGCAGCCGTGGAAAGAACCGGCGCGAGATGCCCGCAGTTGATTCGCCGAACCTAATGGAGTACGCCGGAATACGAGCAAAGCTTTCAGAAGAGTGCGCAACCCGTGGCCGCTTCGTGATCTTCTTCCCCGCGCCGCCGTTCCGCGCAGGTCAGACGCTTGATTCCGTGTTCTTGGTGGAATCTGTAGCTGCGTCTTCAACGATCACTTCTGCGACCTGTTTCATCGTCATCCGACGGTCCATCGAGGCCTTCTGAATCCACCGGAATGCATCGGGTTCACTCATTCCGTACTTGGTCTGCAAAATTCCCTTTGCTCGGTCGACAAGCTTGCGGATCTCCAGCCGTTCGCCCAGTCCGCTGACCTCGTGCTCGAGGGTGACGATCTCCGTGTGGCGAGACAGGGCCATCTCGATCGCGGGCATCAGATCGTTCTTGGTGAACGGCTTGACCAGATAGGCCATGGCGCCGGCGTCCCGGGCGCGGGTGACCAACTCGCGTTGGGAGAAGGCGGTGAGCATGACCACCGCGGCGCCGCGCTTGGCCACGATCTGCTCGGCCGCGGTGATGCCGTCCAGGATCGGCATCTTCACGTCGAGGATGACGAGGTCGGGCTTGTGCTCCTCGACGGCCTCGACCGCGGCCTGCCCGTCGCCGGCCTCGGCGACCACCGTGTAGCCCTCCTCCTCCAGCATCTCCCGAAGGTCCATGCGGATGAGGGCTTCGTCCTCGGCGATCACCACGCGGCGGGCGTTGTCGGTCATGGGTCAACCCTACGGCCGGGTCTCGATACACTGCCTGCGCTCCGGCCGGGGTGGCGGAATGGCAGACGCGGATGGCTCAAACCCATCTGTCCCGAAAAGGACGTGCGGGTTCGAATCCCGCCCCCGGCACCAGCGCGACACGCATCGTGGTTGCACCGCCTGCGACCCCCGACCCGGGAATCTGAACCCGATTCAGACGCCCCAGCCCCGGGAGTGCAGCTATGCGTGCCGTCCTACTCGCCGTCGCGCTGACCGCCGGCGGCGTCTCCGCGGTGTCGGGCCACGCGGCCGTGGTGCCGGTTCAGGACTGCGATCAGTCCGGGACCACAATCACCTGCACGACGTTCAATGAGCCGGAACGCGTGGTGATCCCGGGCAGCGCCAGCGCCGTGCACGTCGAATTGATCGGCGGGGCCGGCGGCGCGGACGGCGCCGGCACGACGGCCGGCGGGCCCGGCGGAATCACCAGTACCGACCTCGATTTGAGCCACGGCCGAACCTTCGACATCTACGTCGGCGAGGACGGCGGGTCGAACGGGCCCAGCTGTCAGGCCGCGGGCGGCGCCGGCGGCCGCAGCGGCGGCATCATGTTGGGCGGCTTCGGCGGCGGTGGCGGTGGTGTCGGGACTTGCGGCGGTGCCGGCGGTGGCGGCGCCACCTGGGTCATGGCCATGGACGGGGTGCCGGGGACCGACACGCCACTGGCGGTGGCGGGCGGTGGTGGGGGCGCCGCCGCCGGCCACGCCGGTGGCCGAGGTGGCGGCAGTCCGGATTCTTCCGGCGACACCGGGAGCCGTAACGGTCAGGGCTCGGCCAACCAGGGCAAGCGCGGCGACAGCCGGACGGGCACCACCATCACGGGCAGCGACGGGACGGCGTGCGACAACCCTGCCTGCAACGGTGCCGGCGGCGGCGGGGCCGGTTACCCACGCGGTGGTGGTGGCGGCGGGTCCAACCCGGGCGGCGCCGGTGCGGGCGACGCCGGTGGTGGCGGCGGCTGCGGCTTTGTGCCCGGAACCCCGCCGGCCTGCCCGGGCGGCCTCGTCGAAATCGCGGCCCACCACAAGCGGCGTCCCCACTTCCGGGCGACGGCCATCGGTGGCTCGGTGACGTTCACCCTGACCTTCGCCCAACCCGGTGGCGGCGCCACGCCGGGCACGCCGGGCACACCCAGCGACACCGGCGCGGCCCCGGAGCCGGATGGGCACCACGGCGGCAACGACCCGAACCCGAACACCAACCCGACACAGCCGACTGCCTCGGAGACCAGCCGCACGGCGACGACAAGCTGCAACCCCCGCGTCGGCGTGTGCACCGTACGCCCACCCGCCGGGTCGGACAGCCGGTTCGCCGTCACCGCCCGCGGGGGCAACAGTCGCGCACTGCTGTTCGGCACCCTGATGGGCGGGTCCAGACCGAACTGCCCCAACTACAAAGAGATCAACACCGACTGGGTGGCCTTCGGCTTTCGCAACGAACTGGCCGGATCCAGCTGGCAGAAGACCGCCAAGCTGACCACCCGTCACAAGCTGTCGCCCGACGGCGCCGTCGCGCTGTCGAGGAAGATGCAGGTCTGCTTCGAGGCCCCGTACCGCTTCGAAACCAGGCCCGGCTACGAGCTCGGGGGCCGCAACGGCGTCTTCGATGGGGTACTCCCCGACTGCCCAGCCGTCGCCGGCCCCGCCGTACGCGGCACGGCCCGGCCCTGCGTGGCCTCCCGTCAGGTCCTGCCCCGTAAGGGCGGCTGGGTGGTCCGGTTCATCTTCCGGGTGCCGGCCAACAGCCGTGACCCCAAGGCATTGGGCTGATCGACCGGCCGGTCGCTTATCAATACCCGGCGCCGATTGTCCGAAGAACGTGCGGGTTCGGCTCCCCCCTCGGCGCGAACACCCGCGACACGCTCGCGCGGGTCCACGGCGCGCGCGGCAAGGTGCGGGACTCTGACTAAGGCTCAGCCGTCGCGACACCGGAGCACATGATGCCCTCCATCCGAACCCTGCTGCGTATCCGGGCCGTGCCGCCGGCGCTGGCCCTCACCCTGACCACCGCAGGTGTGGTGACATTCGCGCCGCGAGCGGGCGCCGACGGGGTGTGCACGACCAACGCAGGGCTCACCACCTGCGTGTTCCGCACCGCGGCAGGTGCGCAGCCGTTCCTCGTGCCGCCCGGGGTCGTCAGCCTCACGGTGAAGGTGGTCGGAGCCGCCGGCGGCAGCGGTAGCGGCGACACCACGGGCGGGGGTGGCGGCACCACCACCGGCACGCTCACTGTCACGCCGACCAGCACGCTGGACGTCTACGTCGGCGGAGGGGGTGGGAACGCCCCGGCACCGCCGAGTGAGGCTCCCGCTCCTTCGGTGCACACGCTGCGTGCCACGTGCACCGCAGTGACAGGCGGCAGTGCCGGCATCGGCGGCGGTGGATCCGGGGGCAGCGGCTGCGCGGGTGGTGGCGGCGGCGGCGGTGGCGGCAGTTTCGTGATGACCCACGGTTCGGCGCCGGGCACGCCGGACCAAACGCTGGCCGCGGCCGGCGGGGGCGGCGGCGGGGCCGGTCAGGGGGCCAGTCTCGAGGTGGTGACCCGGGGATTCGCCACGTCGAGCGTGGACGGGCGCACCGTGCCGGCCGCGGCCCACCGGATCAGCGCGAACCCGAACGACGGTGGCGCGGGCGGCTACGTCAGCGGCGGAACCAACCACCCCGGCGGGAACGGCGGCGGCTCCTACGGCGGACACAGCGGGGACACCGGCGGCGGGGCCGGCGGGGCCGGCGCCACCGCCGGCAGCGCCGGCGTGGGCGGCAACGGCGCGAACGCGAGCTACGGCAACGCCGGTGGTGGCGGTGGCGGTGGTGGGTATGTCGGCGGCGGTGGTGGCGGGAAGAACTCCGGCGGGGGCGGCGGCTGCGGGTTCCTGCAGGGCGTGCCGACGTCGTGCACGGCCCCCGACAGCGACGAGTCGGTGGCCCGCCCGTACCGGGCGACCGCCACCGGCGCGGACGGCGAGGTCGACCTCAGCTATCCCACGCCGCCAACGAATCCCCCGCCGAACCCGAACCGCCCCGGCAACCCTCCCAATGACGAGTTCCCCGGCTTCCCGCCCGACGGGGGCGGCGGGAACAACAACACCCCGTCCAACGTGAGCTGCCACTCCGGTGCCGAGTGCACTGCGTTCGCCGGGCCCGGCGCAGACGCGGCGTACAGCATCACCGCCCACGGGGGCTCCGGGAAGGCGCGGCTGTTCGCCAAGTTGAACAGCGGGCGGCGGCCGGACTGCCCCAACTATCGGGAGACCGTGCACGACTTCGTGCGCTTCGGGTTCCGCAACGCCGACGACGGTCGCACGTGGCGCAAGACGGGGCGACTGACGGTGCTGCACCGGATGTCGCACGACGAGGCACTCGCCCTGCTGCACGAGATTCAGATCTGCTTCGCGGCCCCGTACACGTTCGTGCCGCGGCGCGGGTGGCATCTGGTCCACCTGCACGGCGACTGGATCGGCATCCTCCCCGAGTGCGGAACCTACCTCGACCGTTACGCCGCGCTGAACCATCTTGCTGCGCCGTGTGTCTCGCAGCGACGACTACTGCGTTGGCACGACGACTGGGCGGTGCGGGTGGTGTTCCGGGTGCCGGAGGGCCGACAGGACCCCAAGGCATTGGGCTGATCGACCGGCCGGTCGCGTATGAAGACCCGGCGCCCAGTGGCAGCCCGACACGCCGCGCGGCGTCCCCGGCGCGCGCCCCGCAGTGCGGGATTCTGACCCGGACTCAGTCGTTGTAGCACCGGGAGTATGCCGTGTCCCCTGCCACCGCCCAGCGTCCGACGTCCTTTCGACGCCACCCGGTCCTGGCTGTCGGGCTCGCGGCCGTGTTGGCGGCGACGGGAGTGGTCGCTTTGGGCGCCCATCGCGCCGCCGCCGATGGGGCGTGTGGCGACGGGACGCAAACCCTCAATGGCAGCCAAATCATCTGCACGTTCGCTCAGCCCGGGCAGAAACACGACTTCCACACACCGCCCGGGTTCGCGTCGGCGCTGGTCGAGATGGTGGGCGGGCGGGGCGGCGCGGGTGCGCAAGACTCAGGTGGCGGAAACGCCGGCACGGCTACCGGCGTCCTGGACGGGTTCGACCCCGAAAGCGGCACTGACCTGGACCTGTACGTAGGCGACCGCGGCGACTCCGCCGAGACCAACAGCTTCGAATGTAGCGGAGGCAGCGGGGAGGACGGGGGAGGTCGCGGCGGGCAAGTGAACGGCGAGGTCGTCGGCGGCACGGGTGGCTCTGCCCCGACAGGATCCGGCGTATGTCCCGCTGGCGGTGGCGGCTCGGGCAGCTATGTCATGGCCGACGGCGACGTTCCCTACGGCAACTACCCGGACATCCCGCTGGCGGTGGCGGGCGGCGGGGGCGGCGGCGGTGGCGGTCTCAACGAGGCCGGCGGACCCGGCGGTGCCTGGACCGGGACCGGCACCGGAAACGGTCACGCCGGTACCCCCAAGGCCGGCAGCACCGCAGGTGGCGGCGGCACCGTCGCGGCCGATGGCGCCGGCGCCGGTGGTGGTTTGGGTGCTGAGGACGGACGTCAAGACCAAGGGGGCGACGGCGCGAACGGCTCGGCCACGTCCTGTCCGGGGTCGGCCGCCAAGTGCAACGCCGGTGGCGGCGGGGGCGCCGGGTACTTCGGCGGTGGCGGCGGCGGCCCCGACGCCGGTGGCGGCGGCGGCAGCAGTTGCGCGCCGTGTCCCATCTTTGCAACCGGCGACGCGGCCCACCACGCCTCGACCCACAAGTCTCCGCCCCGACGGCACGATTTCCACATGACCGCGGTCGGCGACCCGATGATCAGGTTCACCTTCGGTGAGGCGCCGCCGAGCGAAACTCCCGGTCCCCAGGTGCCGGAACCCACCCCCGGACCGGGCGCGCAGCCGCCGACCGGCGGGCACCACAACGGCAATGACCCGAACCCGAACACCAACCCAACGCAGGTCACCGGCAACGAGGTGGGCCGAACCGCGACCGCGAGCTGCAACCCCAGGATCGGGTTCTGCCTCGTGCGGCCACCGGCCGGCCCGGACAGCCGCTTCTCGATTGCCGCCAACGGAGGCGCCAGCAAAGCCACACTGTTCGGCACGCTGATGGGTGGGTCCAAACCCGACTGTCCGAACTACCGGGAAATGAACTCGGACTGGGTGAGCTTCGGCTTCCGCAACGCACTGGCCGGATCCACCTGGCACAAGACGGGGACGCTGACTACCCGTCACAAGCTCTCTTACCAGAAGGCGCTGGCGCTGTCGAAGAAGATACAGATCTGCTTCGAGGCGCAGTACCGGTTCCTCACCCGCGACGGCTACCAACTTGGCGGGCACAACGCAGTCTTCGACGGTGTGCTGCCCGAGTGCGCGGCGATCGCCCCGGCCGAGAAGCGTGCGGCTAGCCCCTGCGTGCAGGAACGCAAGGTCATCCCCCGTAAGGGCGGGTGGGTGGTCCGGTTCGTGTTCCAGGTCCCGGCCAACAGCCGTGACCCGAAGGCGCTCGGCTAGCTCGGCTAGCTCGGCAGCGCAGGTGCAGGTGACAGGCGGGTGATGCCCAACCGGGCGCACAGCTCGTCGCGTTCCGCCTGCACCGCCGGGTCGGTGTCGCCGTCCTGCACGAGCAGATCCAACGCAATGGCGATGTCGTAGGGGTATTCGTCGGCCCGCGCGGCCGCGACGGAGGCGAGCAGGCCGGCGCGCCGCTCGGCAGCGCTCGGCGCCACCAGTGCGGCGCAACGCCGCAGCAGTGCTTCGGCGCCGGTGTCGCGGGTCCGCAGCTTGTCGATGCGGATCTGCGCCGCGGCGACGTCGCCGGCGTAGGCGAGCGCCTCGGCCAGGTAGGTCTCGGCCACCACCGCGTCGTCCAGGCCGTGTGCGGCCAGCTCGCTGACCGCCGCCTCCAGTTGGGCAACGCCCTCGGCAAATCGGCCGGCCCGCGCGGCCGCGCGGCCCAACAACATGCGGGCGAAGCCGACGCCGCCGCTGTTGCCCGCCGCCCGCCAGATGCGCAGCGCCTCCCCCAGGGCTGCGGCGCCACCCGCCCAGTCGCCCTGATCGGCCAGCACCTCCCCGACGTTGGCCCGGGAGGTGGCCAGCACCTCCTCGTCACCGATCCGCTCGGCCAACTCCCCGCACTCGCGGTACAGCCGGACCGCATCGTCCCAGCGGCCCTCCCAGTAGGCGAACATGCCCATGTTGTTGAGCACGTGGGAGGCGTCCTCCCACTCCCCCAACCGCTCGTAAATCTCCAGCGCCCGCGCGGAATGGGTGGCCTCGGCGCGCCGGCCGAGGGTGACCAGCGCCCAGTCCAGCAGGAAGGCGGCGTGTGCCGCGGCCCGCGCGGCGAGTTCGTCGGTGCGCGGGCCGACCAGTTCCAGGGACTGCTCGCACAACCGGGCGGCCTCGCGGCGGCGCCCCTGATCCATCCGGCTGGACGCCTCCGCCGCCAACAGCCGCGCCCGCCAGGCCACCGCCGCCGAACCGGCCACCTCGTCCACCGTGCGGAACCCGCGTCGGGCCCACCGCACGCCCGCCGCCGGATGTCCCGCCCGTTGTGCCAATCGGGACTGACGATGAATCAGTTGTGCCTGACGCAGGGGATCCGCCCCCGCCGCACGACGTGCCTCGCGGTAGGCACGCTCCGCACCGGCGCCCTCCGCGGCCAACCGCAGCGCATCGCCGAGGCCCTCCCAGACCAGCGACAACTCGGCGGACGCCACCTTCACCTCCCGCCCGGAGTCAAGCGCGTCGCGATACAGGTCGGCTGCGTCGGCCGGAGCGCCGCTGGCCACCGCCCGCTCCGCCGCCGCGCGGGCCAGCGGGTAGGCGCGATCGGGCATGTCGGCGAGGCGGTAGTGACCGGCCAGCACGCCGGGATCGGGGGCGCCCGCGGGGCCGTCCTCCAACGCCTCGGCCACCGCGGCGTGCAACGCCCGTCGTTGCGCGTAGGGCACACAGGCGTAGGCGGCCTCGTGCACCGCGGTGCGGGAGAACCGCAACCGGCCGTCCGGGGCCTGTTCGATCAGCTCGCCGAGCGCGGCCCAGGCATCCTCGGGGACATCCAGCACCCTGGCCCCCAGCTCCGGCGGGAAGGCCGCGCCCAATACGCTGCTGCGCCGTATCAGGTCCCGCTCGTCGGGCGGCAGCGCATCGATCTGGGCCAGCGCGGCGGCCGCCGCCGAATCCGGCAGCTCGCCGGTGCCGGCCGCCAGCAGGTCCAGCAGGAACTGCGGATTGCCGCCGGAGCGCGCCACCGCTACCGCGATCACGTGTGGGGGTAACGGGGCCACGTCGGTCGCGGCATGGGCCAGGGCACGCGTGTCCGCCGCGGACAACGGGCCCAGCGGTACCCGCTCCACCTCTGTCCACGCCTCCACGGACAGCCGGCTGGGACCGGGGCGGCGCAGCAGCAGCACCAGCCACCGGCTGCGGCCCAGCTCCGCCGTCACCGCCTCGAGCAGTCCGGCCGAGGCCTGGTCGATGGCGTGCGCGGCGTCGACCTCGATCAGCATGGGGGCGTCCAGCAACGGCTGCAGCACGCTCAGCACAACCTCGTGCAGCCGGGAGGTGCGGAACTGCGGCAGCAGGTCGCGGGTTGCGTCGGTGGGCTCGATGTCGATCCCGGCGGCCTCGGCGATCAGGGGCAGCCAATCGGTCAGGTCGGCTGCGGCGCACCGTTCCCGCAGCACCTCGAGCACCTGCTCCGGGCCGTCCTCGGCCGCACAGCCGAGCAGGGCGGGCAGCAGGTCGTGCCACAGGCCGAACGGCACCGCGCCCAGCTGTGCCTCGCAGACCGCACGGACGCGCGTCATGCCCTCGGCGGTGATCTCGTCCACCAACCGGGACTTGCCGGTGCCCGCCTCACCGACCACGTCCACCGCGCCGCCGTGGCCGTCGACCGCTGCCGCCACGGCCTTGCCGAGCACCGCGAGCTGATCGTCGCGGCCCACCAGGGGTAACCGGCTGTCGTCGGTGGTCAACCCGCGCTTGCGCAACGGCGGACCCACCGACCAGGCCTGCACCGGTTTCGCCTTGCCCTTGGCCGCGAACGGTTCCAGCTTTTCCGTCTGGAACTTGGTGGTGGAGCGCTCCAGAATCCCGGCGGTCGCCCACAGTTCCCCGATGCGGCTCTTGCCCATGATCCGGGCCGCCAGGTTCGTGGTGTCGCCCATGACGGTGTAGGCCCTCCGGTAGTGCGGGCCGATCTCGCCGGTGAACACCGGGCCGCGGTTGACCCCGATGCGGATCGGCAATCGCCTTTCTCCGTCGAGGATCTGCCGCAGCGCCAGTAGCATGCGCTCCTCATCCTCGCCGACCACCCGGGGGACGCCGGCGGTGAACAGCAGCTTCCCACCGTCGGCGTCGATGTCGGAGTCCAGGAAGCAGATCTCCCACTTGTCCGCGGCCCGCTGCGCGTCGGTCACCAACTCAGCGACGGCCGCCGCGGTGGCGTCGAGGCCCTCGGTGGCGATCATGTCGTTGGTGCCCTTGAACTGCAGGAAGGCCACGCACGCGCGGCGGTGCTCGGGCTGGGCCCGGCCGGCCATCACGTGGGCGCGCACCGCGGTGGACAACACCCGGCGGATGAGTTCCTCGGGTGGACGCCGCAACTCCTCCATCAGCGCCACGTCGCTGTCCATCGGCGCGGCCCGCAGCAGGAACGCGTTCCCCACCGGCGCCCCCACACACCGCGCCGGGATCGCCGTCGCGGTCGCGGCACTGATCACGATCTGGCCGTTGTCCGCGATCGCCTCGGTGTCCACCGTGCCCTTGGCGCCGGGTCCGAGCACCATGTGCTCCAGGTGCGACTCGCCGACCAAAAAGAAGTGGAACTCGTCGGAATGCACCCCGACGGTCATCCGCAGGGTGCCACGCACGCCGGCCACTTCGATCCGGCCGACGGTGCGGAGCCGTTCCCGCATCCCGAACGCCGACCGGCAGGCGCGTTCGGCGTGCCGCTCGCCCTCGAAGAACAACAGCAGGGCGTCGCCACCGAACTTGATCAGGCTGCCGCCGTTGTCGTAGGCCACCCGCAGCAGGTGTTCGAAGACCCCGTTGACGGTGTTCACGAGCAGTTCGGCACCCTCGGGACCGCGTCGCTGCAGTCGCTCGGAGAGCTTGGTGAAGCCGGACAGGTCGGCGAACAACATGCTGCCGGGCACCGTTCGCACCGGGCGGAACGGCTCGGTCGCCAGGTGGCGAAGCACCCCGCGCGGTACGTACTCATCGAAGGTACGGTGGGTCGTCGCCACGGTTGACGGTATCGCCCGGACGGGGCCACACCGCACCCGAGAGTCCTACTGCCGAGGACGCCGATGAGCCTGCTGTTGGTCTCCGACCTGCATTACACGCTGCGCCAGTTCGATTGGCTGCTCACCCGCGCCGCCGAGCACGACGCATTGGTGTTCGGCGGTGACCTGCTCTCGGTGGCCGCGCCGGTCGCGCCGGAGGCGCAGATCGCCGCCGTGCGGGCGACCCTGCGCCGGTTGGCCGCGACCACCCGGGTGATCGTGTGCTCGGGCAACCATGACCTGAACGCGCTCAACGCGGCCGGGGAGAAGACCGCGGACTGGCTGGCCGAACTCGCCGACGCGGGCGTGGTGACGGACGGTCAGTCCAGCCGGGTGGGCGGCACGCTGATCACCGTGCTGCCCTGGTGGGACGGGCCGGTGGCCCGCG
>DASXPS010000184.1 GCA_036493475.1 Sporichthyaceae bacterium
CGCCGCGATCCCCGCAGCGTTGCGCTGCCCGGACGTACACCCGGCGCCGGCTCGACGGGTGCTCGGCTGGCCGGTTCGGGACTTCACGCCCTCGTTCATCGCCTACGCGTTCTTCGGCGCGGGCTACATCGCCTACATCACGTTCATCGTGGCCTATCTGAAGGCCGACGGGGCCGGACCGCACACCATCGCCGGGTTCTGGGCGGTGTTGGGCGCGGCCGGGGTGGTCACCGGGTTCGCCTGGGGGCCGGTGCTCAACGCGCTGCGCGGCGGCCACGGTCTGTCCGTGGTGTTGGCCCTGACGACTCTGGGCGCAGTGCTGCCGCCCGCGCTGGCCGGCAGTCGCACTGCGGACTACGTCTCCGCGGTGTGCTTCGGTGGTTCGTTCCTGGCGGTGGTCACCGCGGTGACCCACCTGACCCGCCGGGGGCTGCCGCCCGCTCAGGTGCCGGCCGGGATCGCGATCGCCACGGTGTGCTTCAGCGTCGGTCAGGCGGTGGGTCCGGTGCTGGCCGGGGCGCTGTCCCAGGGCGCGTCGGGCACCCGGGCCGGATTGTGGCTCGGCGTGGCGTTCCTGGGAGCGGGCAGCGTGGTCGCCCTGGTCCAGGAGGAGTTGGGCCAGCCGCCCGTAATAGTCTCCCAAAAGGCCCCGCCCGGGGACATGCGGTCCAGGCCGGCGGAAAGGATCTACCTATGAGTGACCGCGTCCACCGCCGGGCATCTGAGGCACCGTCACGTAGTTGAATGGGCACAGAATGACCGCAACACTGCGCGTCCGGGGGAGTGTCCGGCAGATTTCCGGCACGCTGGTGATGGGCGTGGTCAACGCCTCGCCGGAATCGTTCTCCGACGCCGGGCAGTACGCCACGCTCGACGACCGGATCGCGCTGGCCGATGGGCTGGTCGCGGCCGGCGCCGACGTCATCGACATCGGTGGCCAATCCGCGATCACCAACCAGCCCGAGGTGCAGGCCGCGCTGGAGATCGAGCGGGTGGTACCGATCGTCGAGTGGGTGCACCGGGCGCACCCCGACGTGCTCATCTCGGTGGACACCTACAAGCCGCCGGTGGTCGACGCCGTGCTCGCCGCCGGCGCGGACATCATCAATGACGTCAGCGGACTGCTCCACCCGGAGGTGGCGGGCCAGGCCGGCGCGGCCGGTGCCGCCCTGGTGATCATGCACAATCGGGCCCGGCCCAAGGTGCGCCTGCAGGACCCGGACCTCTACGACGACGTGCTCGCCGACGTGGTCTCCTTCCTGGCCACCCGCATGGAACGGGCGGTGCAGGCCGGCATGCCCCGCGAGGGCATCGTGCTCGATCCCGGCCCGGATTTCACCAAGACCCCGCAGCAAACCCTCGCGGTGCTACGCGGGCTGGACGCGCTGCGCGCGCTGGGCCGGCCGTTGCTGCTTGCCCTGTCCCGTAAGGATTTTCTCGGTGCGATCCTGAACAGGCCGCCGCGCGGTCGAGACGCCGGTTCACTGGCCGCGCTGGCCCTGTTGGGCGCGGCGGGCGGCAACATCGCCCGGGTGCACGACGTGGCCGCGTCGGTGGACGTGGTGCGCACCGTCGAGCACCTGATGGGGCGTCAGGAACTGTCGGGAACTTACCTACTGCCGGAGGAACTACGGCACGAACGCGGCGCGGCGGGTTCACCCGCGGCCACCTGACGGCGCACGTACTCCGGTTGATTGGCCATCGGCGGCCGCTCGTTCAGGTTCACCTCGTGGATGCGCGGGGTGACGCGGCCCGCCTCCCGCTGGAACTGGGTCAGCGTGAACCCCGCCGTGTCCTCGGTTCTGGTGGCATCCGGGAGCCGCGCCAGCATCGCGTGCCAGACCTGCACGGCCATCCGGCCCAAGGATGCGTCGTCCTGGTGTCGGTGTCGGCGCATGCCCAGATCGACCTGGGCGATGGCGTCCAGCCCGCTGTCGGCGAGGGTGTCGATGAGCACGGCGATCTCCACCCCGTAGCCACACGGGAACGTCAAGCGCTCCAGCAGGTCACGGCGCGCGGCCCACTCACCGGCCAACGGCTGCACCATGCCGGCCAACTCCGGCCAGTGCAGGTTGAGCATCGGCCGGGCGACCAACTCGGTGACCCGGCCGCCGCCGGCCGGCAGCACGGTGGCGCCGGCGTGCAACGGACGGTCGTAGAGACCCTTGACCAGCCGGACCTGCTGGTCCTCGAGCATCGGCCCGAGCAACCCGGTGACCATGTCGGTGGAGAACTGCTCCAGGTCGGCGTCCACGAACACGATCAGGTCGCCGCAGGTGCCCAGCAGCGACCGCCACATGGCGTCGCCCTTGCCGCGCACCGGGGCGGTGCGCGGCACCAGGTCGTCGGCGTGCACGACGTCGGCGCCGGCCGCGGCGGCCATGGCCGCGGTGCCGTCGGTGGACCCGGAGTCGATGACCACGATCTCGTCGACCAGCCGCACCGCCTCGTGCAGCTCGCGACGGATGGCGGACACGATGGTGCCGACGGTGCCCGCCTCGTTGAGCGCGGGCAGCACGCAGCTCACCGACAACCCGGTGGTTGCCTTCCGGCGCAGCAGTTCGTCCACCGGCCAATCGGCCACGGTGCTGGTGCGCTCAAAAAACCATTTCTCGACGTGAGGAAGCACCTGGGTCCGTCACTCCTGCACCGGCAGCGTCGCCATGCTCAAGACGCTACCCGACGGTTCGTGAAAACTTGACGGTGCGGTGGCTAAGGGGGACCGGCCGTGTCGTGACAGGCGGGCGGCCGCGGGCGACGTGTGCAGTCCACCGGCGGTTCCGTGCCGGCCGGCGGGTCGGTGGCCGTGGGTTCTGTGGTCGGCTCGCTGGACGGTTGCGAGGTTGCGGTGGCCGTGGGGTGCGTTCCACCACCGCCGCCACCACCGCCACCGAACGGCGGCAGGGTGAACGGCGGGAAGGTGAACCCGCCGGTGGGCTTGCTGGTCACCACCGGGGGCCCGGTGTCGGTGGGTTCCGGGGTCGGCGTCGCGGTGCCCTTCACGCCCGGGCCGATGTCGAAGTCCTCGACCTTCTTGCCCTTCAACGCCCCGGCCATGAACGTGGTCCAGGTCTGGGTCGGATAGACCGCGCCGAAGAACGTGGGCAGGCCGCCGACCCCGTCCAGCGACTCGGTGCCGTCGCCCTTGAAATAGAGCACCGACGCGGCAATCTGCGGGGTACACCCGTTGAACCAGGCGGTCAGGCTCTGGTGCGTGCCGGTCTTGCCGGCCACCGGTCGGCCCAGCGCCCGGGCCTTGGCACCGGTGCCCTGAGGCCCGTTGACCACGTACTCCATCGCGCGCAACGTGTCGGAGAGCACCGGCTTGGAGAACACCGGGTCTTGGGTGATCTGGATCTTCTTGATCGGGATCACCCCGCCATTGGGGCCCCTGACCAATTCCACGATGTGCTGCGGGGCCTGAATACCCTCACCGCACAACGTGGCATAGCCATCGGCGACCTCGGTGGGCCGGATGGAGGCCACGCCCAGCGCGATCAGCGGATAGTCGTACAGGCCGGGGGCGTTGCGCGGGATGCCCGCCCGAGCCATCGCGTCGTGGATCTTGGGTGGACCGACCTGCTGGGTGAGGTCCACGAACACCGTGTTGATGGACTGCTCGAGGCCGTCGTAAAGCGTGACGTGCTTGCCGTAGGAGGTGTTGAACTCGTTCTGCACCTTCTGCCCGTCGGGCAGCACGTACGGGGACTTGCCGGTGAACCTGCTGTCCAGGTCGAAGCCGTTCTCCAGGGCCGCGGCGACCGCGAACGGCTTCATCCCGGAACCCGGCTGGATCGGGGTGGTGGCGGTGTTCACCTGCGCGTATTTGTCCTTGCCCAAAAAGTCCTTGCCGCCGTACATGGCGAGGATGCGCCCGGTCTTCGGCTCCACCGCGGCCAGACCCACCCGCACGCCCTTGTTCTTCGTCTTCGGGAACTCCTTGGGTACCGCGGCCTCGGCGGAGGCCTGCGCCTGCGCGTCCAGCGTGGTGACGATCTGCAGGCCGCCGTTCTCCACCTGGTCCTTGGTCAGGTTTCGGTCGATCAGTTCTTTCTCGATGGCCTGCAGCAGATAACCGCGCTGCCCGCCGTAGCGGCTGGCGTTCTGCGCCTGCTTCGGGAACTTCGGGAACTTCTCGGTGGCCCGCTCCTGTGGGCTCAGCTTGCCGGTGGCGACCATGCCGTCCAGCACGTAAGCCCACCGGGTCTGCAATGCGGCCAGGCCGGCGGTGGTCGACGGGTCGTAATGGGCCGGCGAGCGGATGATCGCGGCCAGCACGGCGTCCTGGGAGACGGTCAGCCTGGCGACGTCGAGGTTGAAGTAGGCATTGGCCGCGGCCTGCACGCCGTAGGCACCGCGGCCCAGGTAGATGGTGTTGAGGTAGTTCTCCAGGATCTGATCCTTGGACAGGTCCTTGTCGATCTTGATGGACAGCAGCGCCTCGCGGAACTTGCGTTTGATCGTGCGTTCCTGCGTCAGGTAGTAGTTCTTCACGTACTGCTGGGTGATCGTCGAGCCGCCCTGGGTGGAGCCGCCGCGCAGGTTCACCCAGACCGCCCGGCCGATGCCCTTCGGGGAGATTCCGCTGTCGGTGTAGAAGCTGCGGTTCTCCGCGGCCAGCACCGCGTTGCGCAATTGCTCGGGCATCTGGGAAAGCGGCACGATCACCCGGTTGGTGTCACCGAAGCGGCCGAGCACGGTCTTGCCGTCCAGGTAGTACACCTGCGAGGTCTGCCGCAGCGCGCTGGCGTTGGCCGCCGGGATGGCGATCCGGGAATAGGCGACGAACAGGACCGCCAGCAGCACGCCGATGATGCCGAGCGCCGCCCACAGCGCCCGCACCAACCGTCGCTTGCGCGGCGGCTCCCCGCCACCGGTTGCGCCGGCTGTGCGCGCTGCCCGGTCCCCGGCCCGCCCGCGGTCCGGTCGGAACCAACCGTCCCCCTGCGTTTCCGGATTGTCGGACGCCTGCCCCGAGGGGCGTGCCCGGCGGCCGAACGGATTCCTCATGGGCGTTGATCCCTCTCGACGATCCGGTTGCCGGCCATTCTGTCGCGCCCGGTATGGCGCCCGGATGGGGTACGCGCCGGGCATCGTGAACGGAGCGTGGATCGTGTCTGAACAGGGCATGATGTCGTGATGCGGCGCGGCGGGGGAGTTGAGCTGACCCGCTGGGTGGTGCTGACGGTCTGGGGCGCTCTGCTGGTCTGGCAGATCCTCGCCCGCGGCATACCGTTCGACCGCGAGGGTTTGTTGCTGTGGATCGGTACCGGGCTGGCCGCGGCGTCGCTGGGCCGCCGCTCGGTGGCGCACTTGGTGATCGACTTCCTGCCGTTCGCGCTCGTTCTGATCGCCTATGACTACCTGCGCGGGTTCTCCTACCGGCTCGGCATGCCGACTTGGTGGTACCCGCAGATCAAGGTCGACCGGTGGTTGTGCTTCGGCCATGAACCGACGGTCTGGCTGCAGGAACACCTCAAGTACCCGGACGTGCGCTGGTGGGACGTCGCGGCGTACCTGTGCTACACCTCCTTCTTCTTGTTGCCGTACCTGACCGCGGCCGTGCTGTGGCTACGCAGCCGGGCGGACTTCTACCGCTGGTCGGCCCGCTTCGTGAGTCTGTCCTTCGTCGGCTTCGTGCTGTTCGCGTTGATCCCGGCGGCGCCGCCCTGGGCGGCGTCCCGATGCATGCCGGCCGAGGTCGCCGGGCATCCGTCCAACCCGGCCTGCATGCATGGGTACGGCCCCACGCCGCCGGGCGGGCTGCTCGGCGTCATGGACCACTCCCGCGAGGGCGCGTTGGACCGCATCCAACGCATCTCCGGGCGCGGCGCCGGCCCGCTGCACCTGGACACCGCGGCGGCGTTCTGGGACAAGGGCAAGAACACGGTGGACCTGGTCGCCGCGGTGCCGTCGCTGCACCTGGCGGGCACCGTGCTGTTCGTGCTGTTCCTGTGGCGCCGGGTGCACCGCCGCTGGCGGCCGGTGCTCGTGCTGTATCCGATCGCGATGACGTTCAGCCTGGTGTACTCCGGCGAGCATTACCTGTCCGACTGCCTGGCGGGGGCGCTGGTCGCGGTCGTCGTAGCCGTGATTGCCGACCGGGTGGAGGCCCGGCTGATGGCGGCCGGGGTGCCGCCCGAGCGAATGCCGGACGTCGGTCAGATGCCGGAGCCGGTCAGCGCGTAGTCCTCGCGCCAACTCAGATAACGGGCCAGGACCGGGTCCGCGAGCTGCCCCGGCGCGGTGATCCGTCGCCCGCGGCTGACCACCCCCAGGTCGCCGTCCACCGACACCAGTTCGCCCGCGACGATCTGTTTGCCCATCAGTTTCGCCGAGCGGCCGTCCGCGGCGATGGACAGCTCGCCGACCCCGCACACCGCGGGACGGTTCAACCCACGGGCGACCACCGCGGCGTGGCTGGTCCGTCCGCCGCGTCCGGTGACCATGCCGACCGAGGCGATCATCCCCGGCACGTCGGTGGGCGAGGTGGTGGGCCGCAGCAGGATCACGCTGAATCCCTTGGCGGCCAGCCGTTGCGCCTGGTCGTTGTCGAAGGCCGCCGCCCCGCTGACCGCACCGGGGCAGGTGGGCAATCCATGTGCCAGCACGTCGGCGGGGTCGGGCTCGGAGACGAAGCGCGCTGCCCCGGCCGCGGCCAACTGCTCGTCGTCGACCCGGGCCAGCGCCTCCTCGGCGGTGATGATGCCCTCGTCGAACAGATCCACCGCCAGGCGCACCGCGGCCCGGCCGCTGCGCTGGCCGATCCGGGTCTGCAACACATACAGCCGTCCGGCCTCGATGGTGAACTCGACATCGCACATGTCCCGGCTGTGCTCCTCGAGCACGGACAGCGCGGTCAGTAGTTCCGAGTGGGCCAGCGGCAGGCGGTCGGCCAGCACCGACAACGGCTGGGCGTCGAACTCACCGTTGAGTACGTCCTCGCCCTGGGCGCGGAACAACACGTCGCCGTACACCTCCGGCGCCCCGGTGGCCGGATCCCGGGTGAAGGCCACCCCGCTGGCCGACCGCTCGTCACGGTTGCCGAACACCATGGTCTGCACGGTCACCGCGGTGCCCGGGGCGTCGTCGATGCCGCGGTCGTCGCGGTAGGCGATCGCGCGCGGGGACATCCAGGACCGGAACACCGCCTCGATGGCCTCGCGCAACTGCCCGCGAGCATCCGGGAAGGCGGCACCCCGGGCGGTGATCAGCTGCTGCAGCGCGGTGCAGCGCGCCCGGGCGGCCGCCGCCGGGTCGGCGTGCGGGGCGACGTCGAGCAGGGCATCCGCCACCCGACCCGCGGCGATGCCGCGCACGGTGCGGGCGAAGCCGTCCAACAGCCGCTCGAAGGAGGTCCAAGCGAAGCGGGGGTCCCCCGTGCGGGCGGCCAGTCCGTGGGCGCCGGCCTCGGTGAGCCCGACGTTGAGGACGGTGTCCATCATTCCCGGCATGGACACCGGCGCCCCGGAACGCACCGAGACCAGCAAGGGGTCCGCGACGTCGCCGAACGCTCGACCGGTGCGCGACTGCAGCCCGCGCAACTCGTCCTCAACCTCGTCCATGAGGCCCTCGGGCAACGCGCCGTCGGCCAGGTAGGCGCGTCCGGCCGGGGTGCCGATCACGAAGGCCGGGGGCACGGGCAGGCCGAGCTCCATCAACTGCGCGAGCCCGGCGCCCTTACCGCCCAAAATCGCCGGGTCGGTCGAGCGGCCCACCGCAATCGCGTGGGTGAACATCAGTAGCTGCCTTCTTCCTACGAGCGTTGGCACCCACTGCCCATCTTCACCCGCTCGGCCCAACGGTGTCCGCAATCGTGCAGAACACCCATCGAATCCGGTGACGGCCTCACTAGGTGGTGCTGTCACTGCGGGCGGAGTAGTTCTCGCCGGTGCTCACCGACCCGAAGGAGCCGGACAGGCTGGTGTCGATCCGACCGGGGGTCGCGCCGGTGCCGGGCAGCCACAGTTCCTGGGTGCGGTTGACCGAGATCGGCGGGCAGTCCGCCCGGCCGGTGGGCGTCGCCGTGGTCACCAACTTCACGTGCCGGGCGCCGTCGTTGTCGGCGGGCAGCACGGTGCCCACGGTGTGCGCGTTCTCGCAGCCGTTGGACGAGGGCATGTCGAACTCCCAGCTGCCGTGCGGCCAGTTGGGCACCAACGGCACCGGCTGGGCGGGCGCCAGGTGCAGGTCGATGTGCCACATCCCGCCACGGGCCTGCAGTTCGTAGGCCGACAGGTACAACCCGTCCGGACCCGAACTGACCGTGAGTACCTCGGTCATCCCGCTGCCGTCCGGGTTGGTCGCGTCCAGGGTCCAGGTCTGCGATCCGCCGCCCGCGTCGGCGACGCCGAGGCGCAGACTCCCCGGCAGCGTGCCGAAGCTGGACTGTCCGGTCATCCGGTAGCTGGTGTCGCCCGGCGGCGGCAACGCGGTGCCGGAACTTGCGCCGGTGCCGCCCGCCGGGGCGCTCGGTGCACCGGTGACAACACCGGTCGCCGCGGCGGCGCTCGGCGTGGCCATGCCGGTGATCGGCAGGTCGCTGGGCAGCGGCGTGTACGAGGCGATGCCGACGTCGCTGCCCGCGGTCGCGGTAGGCCCGGGAGCGCTCAGCTCCGTTGTCTGGGAGTGGCTCCCGCAGGCGGCGGTGAGCAGCAGCAGCACGGGCACGGCGGTCAGGCGCGGGATTCGCATGCGTTCATGATCCCGCGCCTGCCCGGCTGCGTCAGCCGGTGACCAGCGCGGCCTTCAACGAGTCGATGGCGCCGGCCAGCGACTCGATGTGCGCCTTCAGGGCGTCGGCCACCGCGGCCGCGGGCAGCGCGCCGCCGGTCACCGTGGAGAAGAACTGGCCGGCCGAGGTGCGGTAGCCGTCCAGATCGGCGAGAGCTTTGGTCTTGTCCGCCGCGTTGCCGGTGGCGTCAGCGACGGCGTAGTCCACGAAGTTCTGGATGTGAGTACGCCACACCTGCAGGAAGGTGTTGGCCTTGGCGGCGTCGGAGACCGACTTCACCGCGTCGGACAGCTCAACGGAGTTCTTGTCCAGGGCGTCCGCGGCGGCCTTGAACTGCGCGCCCTTGACGCTGTCCTTATCCGTGTACGCGGTGAACACCGAGATCCCGGCCAGATAGACGTGCGAGGTGAGCAGACCGGTCAGGCCGGCCCGCAGGCCCGCCGACTTGTCGTCCGCCGAGCCCTTCATCTTCGTGGCCTTGGCGATACCGCCGGCCAGCACGTCGGCGGTCATTGCCATGTGATCGGCGGCGGTCTTCAGCTTCGCGTAGGCAGTAGTCTTGCCGGCTGCGAAGTCGTCCACCGCGGCGGCCAGTGTGTTGATGTGTTCCAGGGTGTCCTTCTCCACCGCGGACGCGGGCAGCACGCCGTTGGTGTTCTTGCTGAAGAACTGCCCGGAGGCCTTGGCGTAGCCCTTGAGCGCATCGACGGCCTGGGCCTTGATCTTGGCGCCCTTCGCGCCGCCGGTCTTGGCGCCGACTGCGTAGTTCACGAAGTCGGTCACGTGGGACCGCCAGGCCTCCAGGAACACCTTGCCCTGGTCGTCGCCCACGATCTTGCTGACCGCGTCGCCGATCGCCACGGAGTTGTCGTCCACCGATTTCGCGGCGGTCTTGAACGCGTCGGAGTCGGCCCCGGCGTGATAGGCGGTGGCCACCGCGATACCGGCCAGGTACACGTGCTCGGTGAGCAGGTAGGTCAGCCCGGAGCGCAGCGCGGAGGCGTCGGAGTCGACGGTGGCCGGGTACTTGGCGGCCTTCGCGATACCGCCGGCCAGCGCGTCGGCGGTATCGGGCATGTGCATGGCGGCGGTGCGAATGTCGGCGAACGGGTTGCCGGTGGAGACCGGGGTGAGGGCGGCGCCGGAGGAAGAGGCGGGGTCGCTGGGAGCGCTGGAGGACGCACCGTCGGCGGGGGCGCCCGCGCCGGTGCTCGACGACGAGGTGTCCTGGGCGGCGTTGGCCTTGCTGTCACTACCGCATCCGGCGAGACCGGCAATCAGGACGGCCGCGACCGAGGTCGCGACGAGGGAGCGGGTGGGCAGGATTCGCATGAGTTGGTTTCCCCTGATGTGTGGCAACGCGCGCGTCGGCGACGCTGTCGTGACGGACCGGGACCTCGGGATCCCCAAGGCCCCCTCGCAGCGGTCTTCGGACCCCGATCCAGGGGGGTTTGGCCCCTCGGGGGAAAATTACCGAGCCCGGGTATCCAGTCCCTTTCAGCCGCGAGTGGGCACCGCCGACGGTTACCCAAACGTTGTCCGTCGTTGGAAGGAGGGCGCGTGGGCATCCGGCTGGACAGCCGAGAACGCCGCACGTGCGGGCGGCAGGGTCACCTCACCTACGCGCCCGCCGAACCCGAGCTCGCTGCCCGACTGCGGGCGCACACCGCGCTGGGCGAGGCGTGGCGGTGCCTGCGCTGCGGTGACTGGGCGTTGGGCGCACCGGCCGGCTCCGGTCCCGCCGAGCAGGCCCCGGTGCCTGCCCGCGGCAAGGCGCTGCGCCAGTTGGCGCTGCTGCGGTTGCTGGCCGTCGAACGCGCCGTTCGGGCGGTGGTGCTGGTGGTGGCCGCTTACGGGGTGAAGCGGTTCGCCAGTGCGCAGACCTCGTTGCGTCGCTCGTTCAATGACGCGTTACCCGCGGCCAAGCCGTTGGCCGACCGGTTGGGCATCGACCTGGACCATTCCGTGCTGGTTCGGGAGGCAACCAAAGCGTTGCACGCCTCGCAGACCACGCTGACCTGGGTGGCGCTCGGCCTGGTGGCCTACGGGGTGCTGGAGGGGGTGGAGGCGGTGGGGCTCTGGCTGGCCCGCCGCTGGGCGGAGTACCTGACCGTCGTGGCCACCGCCGCGTTCCTGCCGCTGGAGGTCTACGAGATGTTCGAGCGCGCCACGCCGACGAAGATCGGCGCGTTCGTGCTGAACGTCGCGGTGGTGGTGTACCTGATCGTGGCCAAGCGGCTGTTCGGGGTGCGCGGCGGCGCCGCGGAGCACCACCGACAGATGCGTTCGGACTCGCTGCTGGAGGTCACCGCCGCGGGCACCGAGGCGGACCTGTCGGCCGCTCCACACGGCTCCGGGGCGGACGTCGGGATGGGTCGATAGCGCGTACGGCCCAAGGTGAAAAGGGTCACGTGAGTCGGGGAAGAAAACTCCGAGACGTTCAGTTACTTTGCGGTAGCGGGCGCTTGCGCCGCTGAACGCGATCAGCGATGACGCGTATCGACACCCTCACCGGGACGGAGGGGCAGTCGAGGCCCCGCAGCGTCGCCCCGGAGCTTGTCTCCGGGGCGACGCTCTTTGACCCTCAGTCCGCGGTCAGCGTGGTGCCGACCTTCTTGCCGGCCAGCGCCCGGGTGAGCGCGCCGGAGTCCAGACCGTTGATGATCTGGGCGCTGCGCACGTGCTTGGCCCGTTCCATCAGCTCCAGCACGGTGCGCTCCACCGGCAGGGTGCGCAACTTCTCCGCCTCGCCGGTGGTCATCGTCTTGCGCGTCTTGCCGTCCGCGTCCTGGATGCCGGCCACGTCCTTGACGTAGATCAGTCGGTTCGCGCCGTAGGTGTCGGCCAGCAGCAGGGCACCCGCGTCGGAGCCGAAGCGAGGCAGTTTGCCCGCCGGCGGCGGCGGCTCGTAGAGGCCGAACGGCGGGTAACCGTTGGACACCGCCAACGGGCAGGCCGCCAGGTGGGTGGCCAGTTGATGCGCGGCGGTGGCGTGCGGCACATAGGAGGCCCCATCGGTGGCCAGCAATCCGGCCAGCAGGTGTCCATTGGTCTCCGCCTCGGCGGCAATCAGCCCGGCCAGCACGCCGGTGGGCAGCCCCAGGTCCAGGCCGACGCCGAGCGCGTGCCGGCCGCGGATGCCCGGCCCGGTGAGCACCAGGATCCGTTGTGTCTTCATCGCCTTGCGCAGTTCCTGGACCAGGCCGGTGACCACGTCACCGCCGCGGTCCATCACCGAGCGGCCACCGAGGACCACCACGTCCAGCCAGGGCAGCATTCGGATCGGGTCCCGGTTCACCGGGCGCACCAGATCGGCGTCCAACAACGTCTGACGGGCCAGCGTGGACTCGACGTCCTTGACCCCGAACTCTCCGGTCATGTTCGTCTCCCTCAGTCCGCGCTGATGATCGTGCCGACGTGTTCGCCCGCAACCGCGCGGCGCAGCAACTCCGGCTTGAGTCCGTTGATGACCTGGATGGAGCGGATGTAGCGGGCCGACTTGAGCATCTGCAGCACCGGGCGCTCCACCACCACGTCGGACAGCTTCATGTCCTCCACCTCATCCACCGTGGCCCGCGGGATGAACGTCGCGTCCGGGTTGGTCTTCGGGTTCGCGGTGTACAGGCCGTCCTCGTCCTTGACGTAGATGACCTGCCTGCAGCCGTACACCTCGCTGATCAGGAACACCCCGGCGTCGGTGCGATAGGGCGGCAGCAGTCCCTCCTCCGGGGTGGGATGCCACATCCCGTACGGGGGCATGCCGGGGAAGATCACCGCGTGCACCTCAGCCAGGTACAGCGGCAGCGCGCTGAAGGCCTCGTTGCCGACCGTCGGCACGCCGTAACGGGCCATCAGATAGCCCAGCATGCGGGCGTTCTGCCCGGCCACCGCGGAGCCGACGTCGGAGAGCACCCCGGTGGGCAGACCCAACCCGGTGCCCACCGTGTAGGCGTGCCGGGCCCGGGTACCGCCGCCGGTGCCGATCAACAACGGGTTCTCGGCCTTGATCGCCACCATCTGGTCGATCAGCGGGTAGACCGCGGACCGACCCCGGTCCAGCACGGACTGTCCGCCGATTTTCAGCACCGTCGCGTCCGGCAGGATCGGGTAGTTCGGGGCGCCGGCCGTCGCGGCCAGCAGGTCGGGGTCGTCGAGCGGTCGGCCGAGCAGCGTGGTACCCGGGTCACTCATTGAGTTGGGCCCTTCTCGCGCGAATGGTTGGCGCCCTATCCTGCCGGCGCCGTTGATTTGCCGCCCTCTTTGATCGTCGTCGGGTCGGGTCGGCCTTAAGCTTGTGGAATGGATGCCTATCGGTACCTGACCATCAAACGCGATGCCGACATCGTGCACA
>DASXPS010000185.1 GCA_036493475.1 Sporichthyaceae bacterium
TGGCTGACCGAGGACGGCTTCGCCCACATGTCCACGTTCGGCGGCGCCGAACTCGGCTGCGTGGCGGCGCTGAAGACGCTGGAGATCACCTGCCGGCCCGAGGTCCGGTCGATGGTGCACTACATCGCGGCGACCTTCACCGGCGGACTAGCGAAGATCCAGGCGCAGTACCCCGACTGGTTCACCGGGATCCGGCAGGACGGGCTGGTCATGGGGCTGGAGTTCGGCCACCCGCAGGGCGCCAAGTTCGTGATGAAGCGGCTCTACGAGCACGGGGTATGGGCGATCTTCTCCACCCTCGACCCCCGGGTGCTGCAGTACAAGCCGGGCATCCTGCTCACTCCGGCGGTGTGCGAGGAACTGCTCGAGCGGACCGAGGTGGCCATCGCGAAGGCCAGGGACGACGTGGCCACGGGGGCGCGGCGATGACCCAGGAGATGAGCAGGGCCCCGATCAGCGTCTCGGAGCTGCTCACCGACCCGGCGGGGGTGCCGAGGGCCCGGGCCATGCTGCAGCGGGCGGAGTGGGCCGGGCGCGCCTTCGCCCGGTACGACAAGCCTACGGTGGACGCGATCGTGCGCGCCGCCGCCGCGGTCGGCGCGGCCGGGGCCCGCGAGTACGCCGAATGGGCGGTGCGGGAAACCGGGTTCGGCGTGGTGGAGCACAAGGTGCTCAAGAACGTCGCGTGCAGCACCGGAGTCGTGGAGCACTACGCCGGCCACGACTACGTGACGCCGCGGGTCGACGCCGCGGCCAAGGTCGTCGAGGTGCCGCGCCCGGCCGGCGTGGTGCTCGCACTGACTCCCTCGACCAACCCGGTCGCCACGGTGTTCCTCAAGTGCCTGCTCGCGCTCATGACCCGCAGCGTGGTGGTGGTCAGCCCGCACCCGCTGGCCAAGGAGGTCTGCGCCGACGCGGCCCGCGCCCTCGGTGAGGCGGCGGTCAAGGCGGGCGCTCCGGACGGCGTCATCCAGGTGGTGGACGAGCCGTCGGTGCCGTTGATCGACGCGCTGATGACCGACGAGCGGACCAGCGTCATCGTCGCAACCGGGGGCGTGCCGGTGGTCCGTGCCGCCTACAGCTCGGGCACGCCCGCCATCGGGGTCGGCCCTGGCAACGTCCCGGTGCTGGTGGACGCCACCGCCGACCTGGCCAAGGCGGCCCGGCGGATCGTGGACAGCAAGAGCTTCGACAACTCGGTCCTGTGCACCAACGAATCGGTGCTGATCGTCACCGAGCAGGCCGCCACCGCGCTGCTGCGGCACCTGAAGCAGGCCGGCGCCTACCTGCTCGCGCCGGACGAACGGGACAGGGTCGCCGCCATGCTGTTCCCCGGCGGGCGGTTCGACATCCGCTTCGTGGGCAAGGACGCGAGCTGGATCGCCGCCGAGGCGGGCCTGCGGGTGCCGAACCGCACCCGCGTCCTGCTCGCGCCGTTCGACCTGGTGGTGCCCGAGCAACCGCTGGCGCACGAGAAGCTCTGCCCGGTGCTCGGCCTGGTCCGGGTGCCGACGGCCTGGCGCGGGATCGACGCCGCGCGGGCCGTGCTGCGGCTGTCCGGGCGCGGCCACTCCGCCGCCATCCACAGCACCGACCCCCAGGTCATCATGGAGTACGGTGCCGCCGTGGAGGTGCTGCGGGTCGCCGTCAACGTGGGCA
>DASXPS010000186.1 GCA_036493475.1 Sporichthyaceae bacterium
AGCGTCGTGATCCGCGATGAAGCCGTCCTTGGTGCCCACCACCTCCGCCTTCCTAACCCGGGCTCGATCGCTTCGACCGGCGCGGTGGGACGACGATACTGCGCGCCGCGATAGGAGTCGATGTCGCCGGCGACCCTGTTCTGATCCTCCCGGGCAGCTTGGGTATGCCTCGGCGGACCTGCTGCGCAGCCGATGACCGCGTTCATCAACACCCTGACGCCGCCCGCCGAAGCCGACACCTGCGTGCGGAACGCGGCTGTTCATGGTAGGGCCCACGTGCTACCTGCTGAAGGACCCCACGAGGCGGAGGGAGAAGCTCGTGGGCGTCACCCGGCCGTCCAAGTCACAGGTCTCGACGACGGCCACCCAGCTTTACGGGCTCTTCAACTTTGAGCGGGCACCGTCGGTTTCCTCGCTGACAATCGGCGGGTTCGCCGAGTGCAGTGCAACCGTACTCGGCGGCGGTAGTTGTCTCGGTTTCTGAATCCGCAGGCGGCACGCTTCACCTGTTTGATCAGTCTGTTCGTGCCCTCGGTTCGGGCGTTGGTGAGCCCGGTCGTGAGGAACACCTCGATCGCGGGCCACCAGGTCTCGATGGTCTCGGCCAGCGTGGTGAGTTCTGGGACGTCGGCGTCGGCGCACCAGCTGTAGAACGCCCAGAGCCGGCGGGCGATGTCCTCGCGGTGGCCACCGTGGGCGGCGGTCGCGCAGAGCGCACGTAGTTCCTCCTTGGCGATCCAGGCGGTCAGGATCTGCCCGGTCGAGTCGTGATCGACACAGCCGTTCCACATCCGGGCCAGCGCCCGCTCGGACAGCCGTTCACTCCCGCGCAGCAACAGTCGCCGGTTGGCCCACGCCGGGTCGAGCGCGCGGCCTCGGCGCCCGAGTTGCTCGCGGGTCACCCGCTGGCGCACCGTGGTGACGGCCTTGTTGGCCAGCATGATCAGGTGGAAGTGGTCCACCGCGAGCGCGGCGTCGGGCAGCACCTCGCGGACCGCGGCGGCGTAGCCGGCGTGCGGGTCGATCACCACCACGTCGACGCCGTCGCGGAACGCCTGACTACGCGCCTTCAGCCACCCCTTCACGGCGGTGCTGGTGCGGCCATCCACCTGGCCTAACAGGCCCTGATCACCGGTGATGTCGACGAACCCGGTCTCCCACGGATCTGTGCGCTTCCAGCGGATCCGCCCGTCGACATGTACCCCGTCGGGCACCCAGCGCGGCCGCCCGAACCGGGTCTCGTCCATGCCCAGCACCGTCGTGGGCTCGGGCTCGACCAGCTCGCTCGCCCCGTAGCTCACCACCGCCCGCTGCACGGTGGGCCACGACACCTGATGAGACGCGGCGACCTCGGACTGATCGCGCCCGTCCTCCACCGCCGCCGCGAGCGCGGCCCGAAGCCTCGTCGTTGTCCGCATCCCGGCCGGTACCTGGGCGACCTGCTCGGTGAACGTCTGGCGTGGGCAGTCCTCGGTGCGGCACCGCCGGCGCCGCTTGCGCCACTGCACCACCATGAACGCCCCGCCGCAGGGCAGGTCCTTGGGTCGGGTCAGCACCCAGTCCTTGCCCGAACTCGACGTCTCCCGGCACACCGGACACCGGGCCGCGTCCGGATCATCGGTGACCAGCTGCACGATCGTCACACCGGCCGAGGTGCGCACGACACCCTCGACCGCCAACCCGGCCAATCCCAACAGGCACGACGCATCATCGCTACGGTCAACCACGGCCCGTGGCTCTCCTCCCGCTGCTCCTGAACACAGCGAGGGTCAAGGAGTCACGGGCCGCCCACGTTCAGGCGCGCCGGACCAGTCCAAACCTCGGTTGCCCGGTCAAGATCGAAGAGCCGACAAACCGAAGCCGGCGCCCACGACCTGGACATCGCCCTGGGTCCGAAACCACGCCAGCACGAACAACGCTTGTCGAAAGCAGCTCAACAGCCGCGTGCCCTTGCGAGTACCTCGTGCACGCCGCTCGGCACGCAACAAAGCGGCCACCATGGCGACCAGTTCACGGGGAACATCGAGCATGGCACGATAGGCGATCACGTGGGGTCCTCGGTCCGGTTGGAGCTTGTGGAAGAGAACCCCTTACCGCAGGACCCCACGTCCCAGACCGCATTCCGGAGTTACCGGCGTGTCGCGCGTACCGGCTTCAAATCTTGGTGAGATCACCTCACTGACGGCGCAACGGGCGCCATGAGCAAGCACGCCAAAGAATCATTCTTGATTCTGTGCGGTCGCCTGAGGAGGGTTACTGCTTCGCAAACGCCACCTGTTATTGACCACACTCACAACCCGG
>DASXPS010000187.1 GCA_036493475.1 Sporichthyaceae bacterium
CGGCCCTCGCGGCGTTGAAAGCCCGGATGGCCTTGTCCTGTCGCGTGGTGTGCTGGCGGTGGCTGAGCTTCGCCCTATGGGCTTTACGTGGCGCGTGGCACTCCTGGCCGGCGGGCGCGCTGCAGGTGCCGCAGGGGTAAGCCAGCACCAGGTCATCTATGCCGGTCATCGGGTCGCCCGTCGGTCACGCGCCGCCAGCTCGTTGGTGCAGGCCTGCCGGATCCACCGGGAAATATTCCCCTCGGTGTCCTCCTCAGCCGCCTCGATGATGGCTTCGGCAAGCGTCGGCGGCATAGAAATGTCGAGCAGGGCGCTATGGCTCTTTGTGCGCATTCTCATTCCTTTGTTTGAATTCCGGTCCATTTCCAGAATAGATACGTTGCGGTTCGCCCGCAACTAACTGTAATTCACCAGAATTGTGCGCGGTCTCTTGATGCACGGCATTCTTTTTCGGCGTCGATGTCCGCTACATCGAGGCCCACCTCCATGGCGCAGTCCGCCGAACGAATCGGGGAGGGCGTCGTCCGACGGGTGAGCTGGTGACTCGGGTCAGGCCGCGGGCTCGCGGGCTTCTTCTCCCTTGATCGACGCTTCGATACGAAGCAGTTGGGTCTTCAGGCGATCCACGGTGTGGAGCATCTGCTCGTACGTTTCGGTGTCCCCGGTCATTCGGGCATGGACGCCGTTGGCCTCCAGCTCGGCGAACATCTCCACCAGTCGATGGACCCACTTGGTCTGACGCACAGCCAGCCCCGGCCCCTTGTCGAAGGGTTTGGCTCCCTCGACTTTCTCCGCCGTCTGTCGCGCACTGGCGGCTTTGGCCTCTTGGACCCGGGCCAGGTACGCCGACCGAACGGCCTTGGCCGTGGGCCTCCCATCGGTGGCGTTCCACACGTCGGCCCATACGTCGCAGCGGATTCCCTCGGGAATTCGGGCGAGCTCCCGACACTGCGCCTCGTTGCTCGGCAGGGGAATGTCGTCAATTGGAGACATGCCCGCGAGCACCGGCACCACCGCGATCATGCGGTAGGCGTGGGCCCGGTGCATGCTCCACCGCTCGGCCACGTAATCCGCGAACGTCCGGTGGGTGGCGCGGTAGAGCCTTGCCGAGTGAATCTCGGCCAACGCCACGGCCACCTGCACGAACGCGTCGAGGCCCTCCGAAACGATCTGTTCGAGGTCGACCAGCCGGGCCGCCTCGCGCTCGGAGAGCGGCGCCCCCTCCGGCTCGACCAGCTCTGCCTCGATGACGTCCCCGTCGTCGTCGTGCCGGTCGGCCTCGATGAACGTGAGAGCCGCGCCCACCATGGCGGTGGTGACGTCGCACTTCTGTTGATGTTGTCGGCGTTGCCGGTCGATCGTGCGCGAGTGCGGTTGGCCCGGGACGAACGACGGCTCGGCCTGGTCGTCCTGCCCGGCCTCCTGCAGGATGTCCACGACGGCGCGGGCGGGGTCGGCCGCCATCTCGCAGATCGCGGAGTCGATCGCGTCGGCCAGGGTCTCCAGCGATTCGCGGGCTTCGTCGCGAGCGTCGGTGCGCTCCTCCGCGGTTACGCCGGAAGGGTCGTCGCGGTGCTCCTCGACCGTCTCCACCGCGGTCTCGGCGTCGTCCAGGGCGGCGAGGATGTCCGCGAGGGCATCGGCGTCCTCGAACTCCTCAGTGACAGCACGCAGCTCATCCAGGGCGCTGCGCGTCTTGGCCACGTAGAAGCGCTCTGCCCCGGCGACCTTGCGCACGGCTTCCGCCAGCGGGAGCAGCTCGGCAGCGATGCGGTCGGTGGCCGGTGCCTCCGCGACCGGCGCCGCGGTCACGAGGTCACCGCCGTTGCGACGGTCGGCACCCGACGGAGTAGCGCCTCCGCGTCCGAGCGCCGGATCCGGACCAACGTCGGGCCGACCCTGTAAGCCGGCAGGAGGCCACCGGCCACCCAGCGGCGCACTGTGCGCTCCGTCGTGCCGAACATCCCGGCCACCGCGCGCATCGTCATCAAGTCGGCCGCGGTGTTCGCCGCCGTCGTGCTCTTCCCGTCCATCGCGTTCCTTCGCCCCCGGTCGGACCCCGTGTCCGCCCTCGTCCTTTCAGGACAGCAGCGGCCAGGCGTGGACGTTGGCTGTCTCGCCGCGCTCGGAACGAACGCCGACGCTCGTCACGGATTGCGGTGCAGGTCAGCGGGGGTGCGTGGACATAACGGCCCGACAAGGCCAAGTGCGGGCTGGGAAAACTCCCGGCTGGCGATGGCAACAAGGCGGGCAATCGCGGAGTGTTAGGGAGCAACGACCACAAAAGGTGACGAACGATGACGGATCGTCAGTCGGCTTGGCTGAGTTCAGCCGGCCGCGTCCAGGCCCTCCGCCCATCGGACTGTGAACCGGTCGGTGTCTACACCCTTCCGACCGCGCACGCCGGGGCGCACCACGATGCGCTCTACGGCTTGCCGCACCAGCGCACGGCGCAGCCCTATCGGGTCGGCGCTGTCCTCCGCCTGATCCCAGGCGCCCAGGAACGTCAGCCCGGATGCGTGCCAGACCACTGCACCTTCACGCGGCGCAGCCAGCAGCTCCGTCCTGCGTGCCTTCAGGGCCTTCAGCTTCTCGCCCAGCACCTCCACGTCGTCCTCTCGGTCGTCATCCGCCAGCGCACCGGCCAGCTCGGTGGCGGCGGCAGCCAACGCTTCCTCGACCCGGGGCAACTCCTCCGGGGCCCCGGTGGTCACCGTGAAGTGTCCGTGGGGCATTGCGCCGACGTGATCCACCCACTGATCCACAATCCACTGCTCCAGCGGCTCAGCGCTGATGACCATAGGTTGCGGGCACTCACGGCTGGGACACTTGTAACAGGGCCGGGCGTTGCTCTGGTTGGCCCACATCGGGCCGCCGCAGCCGGAACACTCCAGCAGTCCCGCGCCGCTCAGAAGCCTTACAGGACTGGATTTCACACCGCGCGTGTCCTTGCGGCCGGGAGCCGCGCCGGTGGACATCCGCTGCCGTAACTGTTGTGACTGCTCCTCCGTCAGAATCGGATCCCAGAACTGCATCGGGTAACCCGCCTCATCGCGGATCACCTTGTCCTTGTGCGTCTGCTGGCCCAGCAGGCTGTACCCGGTCAGCACCACCTTGAGCGCTTGCACCGTCCACTTCTCCGCCCGGTGGGGTCGGTGGCCATTGTCGTTGAGCCACTTCACACAGACGTTGAGCGATGCACCTCCCAGCACATCGGCCACCACGCGCTCCACCGCGCCCTTCTCCTCCGGATCCACCTCCAGCACCTTGCCGCCACCATCTCGGTCCACGATCCGATAGCCGAATGGGGGAGTGCCGCCGCCCCAGCGCTGGCCCTTGCGTAGCGCAGCCCGCGAGGCCAGTACCCGTTCCCGGATCGTCGCCGCTTCGAGTTCGGCGAACACCGACAGCAGCTGCAGCATTGCCCGACCGCTGGGCGTGGAGGTGTCGAACGATTCGGTGCAGCTAGTCAGGCTGACGTTCTGCGAGGTCCACTCCTCCGTCAGCTCCGCCAGGTCGCGCACGGATCGGGCGATGCGGTCCACGCGCCACGTGAGCACGCCGTCGATGGCGCCGGTGACCGCCATGGCCCGGATCTTGGCGAGGCCCCGCCTGTCCAATCTGCTCTTGGTGGCCGACACGTCCACGTCGTCCTCGATGCCGACCAGCACCCAGCCACGGGCACGGGCCGTCTGCTCGATGAGGTCGCGCTGTCGCGCGATGCTGGTGGATCGGTCGGTGTCACTGCTCAGCCGGGTGTATCCGACCACGCGATTCGTGATGTGGGTATTCTACAGCCGCGCTGCCGGGACTACCCGGACACCGAGAGCATGGAGCTGTTCGCCGAGCGGGTCATCCCCGAGGTGCGCCGCCAGGTCGGCTGAACGCTTTCGGCGCTTAGCGGGGGCGGTTGTGCTTTGTCAGGCCGGCTCGTTGCCCGGCTTCCACTTGATGCCGCAGCCCATGCCGGGGATGTGCGGCTCGGGCACCGGGCGACCGGCCAACACGTGCTCGACCGCGGCCCGCAGGTCCGCGCCGGTGGCCGGACCCCCGGTGCTCGGCCGGGTCTCGTCGAACTGCCCGCGCCAGGCCAGCCGGCGCGCGGCGTCGTAGAGGAACAGGTCCGGGGTGCAGGCGGCGCGGTAGGCCAACGCCACCTGCTGCGAGTCATCCAGTAGGTAGGGGAAGGTGAACCCCGCGCGATCCGCCTGCGCGCGCATCCCCGCCGGACCGTCGTCGGGATACGCCGCGGTGTCGTTGCTGCAGATGCCCACCGTGGCCAGGCCGGCGGCGGACAGCTCAGCGGTCAGCGCGCCGAACGTCTTCTCGATGTGCTTGACGTAGGGGCAGTGGTTGCAGATGAAAGCGACCAACAGGCCGGGCGCGGCGCCGAGGTCAGCCAGCGCGACCTGCCCGCGGTCGATCGACGGCAACGCGAACTCCGCCGCCGGGGTGCCCAGCGGAACCATCAACGAGGTGGTAGCCATGTCCCGATCATGCCGCGTCGACCCGGGCGGCCCCACCGTGGTTAGGTGTGCGACACCCGAGGGGATGGGCGGTTGGTGTACGACATCACGGTCGAGCAGTTCGGCCACACCTTCGACTGCGCCGAGAACGAGACCATCCTGTCCGCGGCGCTGCGCAACCGGGTGTTCCTGCGCTACGGCTGCCAGCACGGCGGCTGTGGTGCCTGCAAGGTACGGCTGGTCGACGGCGACGTCGAGCTGACCGCGTCGAGCTACGCACTGCCGCCGCGGGAGCGGGACGCCGGCGCGATCCTGGTCTGCCAGAGCTATCCGGTCGAGGACTGCGTGATCGACGTGGCCGAGATGCAGCTGGGCGCCGAGGAGTTCTTTCGCGGCGACGGCGCCGTCGCGCGCGCGACCGTGTTGGAGTCGGTGGAGTCGCTCACCCCCAACGTCCGCCGCGTGGTGCTGCGCCATCCCGACCGCCCGATGGCGTTCGTCGCGGGTCAGTTCGTGAACGTCACGGTGCCCGGCCACGCCGTGGCTCGCTCGTACTCGATGGCCAACGGCTCCGCGGACACCGACCGCATCGAGCTGATCTGCAAGATGATGCCCGGCGGGCTGTTCTCCAGGTACGTCGACGAGCAGGCCCGGCCCGGAGATGAATTGATCGTGAACGGCCCCTACGGGTTGATGGCGATCCGGCTCTCCCACCGGGACATCGTGATGGTGGCCGGCGGCGCCGGCCTGGCCCCGCTGCTGGCCATGCTCACCGACCTGGCCGACAAGCGCTCCACCAACCGGGGGGTAACCCTGTTCTTCGGCGCGCGCAGCACCGCTGACCTCTACGCACTCGCGGAGATCGCCGCCCTGCAGGACCAGCTGCCGGCGCTCACGTTCGTGCCGGTGCTGCAGGCGCCGCCGCCGGGCTGGACCGGCGCGGTCGGCGTGGTGACCGATGCGCTGGCTGCGCATTCCACGGTCTGGAGCAGTCACGATGCCTATCTGTGCGGCCCGCCCGGCATGGTCGACGCCGCCCGTGACCTGCTGGTGGACCGCGGGGTGCGCCCGCAGAACGTTTACGCCGACGCCTTCGTCTGCACCGGGGAAACCCCGGCTCCCTGAAGTTGGAGCGTCCTCACAGGATTGGCGACGCCCGCGGCGTGAAACGATCCGGAACGAACCCAGCACGTCGGAGGATCCATGCCCTCGCTCGTATCCGCGCATGATCGGGTGAAGTCCGTCGAATGGACCCCGACCTACGTCGATCACCAACCGCGGTATCCGACCCGCTACAAGCTGCCGAAGAAAACCAAGGATCCGTTCCGCACCCTCGTCCGCGAGTACCTGACCATGGAGCAGGAGAAGGACGACCGGCTGTACGGCGGGTTCGAGGACGTGCTGTCCCGCACCGCCCCCGCGGCCGAGGCGGACCTCGGTTGGTTGGAGGGCATCAAGCTCGCGCTGCCGATCGTGGCCTACGGGGAGTACGGCGCGGAGAAGTGCCAGTCGATGCTCGTGGACACCGTGGACAACGCCGAATTGCGCGCGGGCTACCTGGCCCAGGCGATGGACGAGCGTCGGCACCTCAACCAGGAGATGTACCTGCTGCGTCACTTCGCCAAGCACGCCGCCGAGCCATGCGGGTTCGACCGCGGCATGCAGGTACGCGGGGACAACATTTTCGCCCGCGCCGGTCGGGTGTGCTTCGACAACTTCTACGTCAACGACCCGATCGAGTGCGCGCTGTCGCTGCAGGTCGTCGCGGAGACCGCGTACACCAACCCGTTGTTCATCGCGTTGACCCGGGTCGCCGCGCTCAACGGGGATCACGCCACCCCCGGCGTCTTTCTGTCCATCCAGTCCGACGAGGCCCGGCACTCGGCCAACGGGTACGCGACGCTGGCCGCGGTGCTGTCCGAGCCGGACAACCTGCCGATGCTGCAGGTCGACTTCGACCGCTCGTTCTGGCGCCTGCACGTGTTCATGGACCCGCTGATGAGTGTGCTGTTCGACTACTTCGGTCGCGGCCGGATGGACACCTCCTACAACAAGCTGTGGGAGGAGTGGGTGGCCGACGACTGGGTCGGCAACTACATCGGCAGCCTGGAGCCGTTCGGCCTGCAGGTGCCGAAGTACTTCGGGCACGCCGTCGAGCGGATGAAGTGGTCCGGGCACACCGCGGCGATGGTGGCGGCCGCGTCGTGGCCGTTGCACTACTGGCGCTGGCCGACGGTCACCCCGCAGCACATGGAGTGGCTGGAGAACTCCTACCCCGGCTGGTATGAGACCTACGGCCAGTTCTGGGAGGCGTTCAACCTGCTCGAGGACCCGAACATGGAGATGATCCCGCTGCAGGGTCTGTCCGAGCGGCCGTACTTCTGCCGCACCTGCGCGCTGCCGTGCGTGTTCCCGAAGATCGACGAGGCCACCACCCGGGTCCGCTCCTACGACGGGCGCAAGCACGCGTTCTGCTCCGCGCCGTGCGAGGAGATCTTCTGCCAGCAGCCCGAGCGTTACGAAGGGACGATGCTCTGGGACGAGGTGTGGGACGGCGTCGGCCTGGAGGAGTTCATCGTCACCCGCAACCTGTTGCGCGAGGACGGCCGGACGCTGGTCGCGCAGCCGCACACCAAGCAGGGCGAGCATCTGTGGACCATCGATGACGTGAAGCGGTTGAACTTCGAGATTTCCAACCCGCTGAACAACGTCACCGAAGCACCGGAGTTGGTGAAGCAGGCCGACGGGACGCTCGCCCGCGCCGAAGCAACGCCATGAGCGGTGCGTCGGCGGCCAAGCCGCCGCGGGACTTCAGCTATATCAACGCGCGGCGCAAGCGCCCCAGTGAGTACGAGGCCGTCAACCTGCACATCCAGCCCAAGCTCGGCAACTGGTGGGACAACGGCAACTCCTACCTGCGCACGCCCGAGGGCCGGGAGGCGTTCAGCGAGGACTCGTCACGGCTGCGGCACCCGGACTGGTACGACTTCCGCGACCCGTCCGCGTTGTGGCAGCGGCCGTACATGCGCATGCAGGCCGAGCAGGAACGGGCCATCGAGCGGCTGACCGAGGACGTCGCGGACAGCCTCGCCACGGACATCGACCCGACCTGGCTGATCGAGATCGTGCAGAACCACTACGCGGTCTGGTCCTTCGTCGAGTACGGGCTGTTCCGCGGCATGTTCTCCGCATCCCGCGAGGCCCTGTCCGACACCGTCGTGGCCTCGATGCTGTTCGAGACCTTCGACCGGGTGCGGCACTCGCAGGACATCGTCCACTACATGCTGGCGTTGGAGGAGAACGTCCCCGGCTTCGACGCCACCGGCGCGAAGGAGGCCTGGCTGGAATCCCCGCGCTACCAACCGCTGCGCCGGTTGGTGGAGGAGATCTCTTTCGGGGTCTGCGACTGGGGCGAGACCGTCGTCGCGGTGAACCTGTGTTTCGACCCGATCGCGACCGAGGTCGGGGTGCTGCGGCTGATCGGTGCGCTCGGCCCGATCCACGGGGACGTGGTGTCCAAGCTGATCCTCAACTCGGTGGCGCGCGACCGACGCCGGGAGCGGGCCTGGACCGAGGAGTTCGTGCGCATGGTCACCGGGCCCGACGTGCCGGCCGCCGCGGCCAACCGGGCGATCGTCGCGGAGTGGATCGACAGGTGGACGCCGCGGGCCGTCGAGGCCGTCGCTCCGCTGGCCGAACTCTACGAGTGCCTGCCCGCGGCCAAGGTCCCGTTCGGTGAGGTGCTCGCCGTGGCGATCGTGCACCAGCGCCAGGTCGTCGCCGCGCTCGGCGTGGACGGTGTCGGGTGACCGTTCTGGTGCTGATGAAGGGCACCGACGCGGACGCCACGATCGACGCGTTGGTCTGCTCCGGGCAGCAGGTCGAGGTCGATGACGAGGGTCCCTACTGGAAGCTGCGGTCGGCCGGGGACATCGTCGTGGACATGAAGGCGGTCGAGGAGGAACTCGGCCGGCCGATCACGGTCGCCACCTGGTTGGTCAGCCTGAGCACCTACGTCGGGTTCGTGGACAAGAGCGACACCCAGTTTGCGGTGCGGCACAACATCACGCCTCCAGGAGCGTGACGGTGCCGGTGGTGCCGTCGACCTCAACCAGGGCGCCGTCGGGGATCCGCAGGGTGGCGTCGATGGCGGAGACCACGCACGGGATGCCGAGTTCGCGGCTGACGATCGCGGCGTGGGAGAACGCGGCGCCGACGTTGACCACGACCGCGGCCGCGGCGGCGAACAGCGGTGTCCAGGACGGGTCGGTGATCGGGGCGACCAGCACGTCACCGGGCTCCAGGTCCTCGGCCTCGTCGGGGTTGAGCACGATCCGCGCCCGGCCGCGGGCAACGCCGGGGCAACCCGGCACCCCGGCCAGCGAGGCACCCGTGGCGAGCAGCTCCGCGGTGTGCGCGTCGCGGCGCTCCCAGGCGGTGTACTCGGCGGGCTGGCCGGCCACGACGAACGGCGGGATGTAGTCGAACAGCTCCAGGTAGACGCGTTCGCGCTCGGTCAGCGTGTCCGCGAAGGAGGCCGGATTCGCCACGTAGGCAGGCAGTTCGTCGGCGAACAGCATGAACACGCGCTTGGCATCGGGCAGTGCGCCGGCCGCGACACCGCGGCGGCCGAGTTCGAGCGCGGCCAGCCGAAGTTCGTGGATGAGCATGGCGCTGGAGGTGCGCTGCCGCTCCCGGGCCCGCACCCACAACGCACCGGCGTGCAGGGCGGCCTCGAACTGCGGCAGCGCCTCGTGGCCGGCCAACGCGGTCCGGATGCCGTTGGCGGCGGCCTCCCGCTCGGCGGCGCGTTGCGCGTTCTTCGCCTCGGGTGCCTCTTCGTCGGCGACCAACCGCAGTCGTTCGATCATGGACAGCGGCACCTCGGGTTCGGTGCTCCACGTCTGTGCGCGGATCTCCCACTCGCTCTGCCCGCGGAAGTCCCACTCGTCGAGGAAGCCGTCCAGGTCGACCCCGAACGCCTTGGCGTCGGGGGAGTTGAGCCCCTGCAGTCGGCCCAGCAGACCGGACACGCCCGCGTCGAAGGCGGCGGTCAGTTCGGCACTGGCGCGCACCTTGCGGGACAGCGTCCACATCCCGCGCGAGGCACCGGCGGAGTCCACGTCACCGATGCCGGCCACCAGCGTCAGCGACAGCTCCGGCTTGCCGATCGCCGCGCACACCTGCGCGACCGCGCCCAGGCCCACGCCGGCGGCGAGGCTGGCCACGATGTGGTTGCAGAAGAAGTGCCGCAGGTCGTCGTTGAACGAGGTGATCCGGGCGGCGAGCTCCGCGTCGGACAGTGACGCCAGGTCCGGGCGGGACCGGCGGATGTCCAGCACCCGCACCCGGTCCGCGTCGTAGGGCGCGAGGTCGGTGGCGCCGAGCACCGAGCCCATCAGCCACCCGCCGGCCTTCTCCGAGGCGGCCTCGTTCTCGTCGAAGTCGCGCTTCTCGGATTCGTAGGACGGGATCCCCGGCAGGTCACCGAAGTACTGCAGGTCCACCGCCTCCGGGGTGAAGCCGGGCACCCGCACCCCGAACAGCCGCATCAGCGACATGTTGATGTAGATGTAGCTGCCGAACACGGCGATGGGGTTGTGCGCCACCGCGCCGTCGTAGAGGTCGTGGTCCCACGCGCCGGTGGCCACATAGGCGTCGCGCCAACCCGCCTCGAGGTTGGCGAAGAAACCGGTGGATGCGTTCAGCGGGGTGACCGGGTCGGGGAAGATCTCGCCCACGTTGGCCCGCGAGGTGAGCGGGAAGACGGTCGACGCGGTGTCGTTGAGCGGCCAGGTGTGCACTGGGTCTCCCGGGAGAAGAGGCTGGATTGATGGAGCGTCAGACGGGGGGTAGGGCGCGATGCCAGACGTCGCCGATAACCCGGGCGATGCGTTGGATCTCCTCATCGCGGGGGGCTTTGTCGGGCAGACCGACCTGCACGTAGGCGACCTGTTCGAGCATGGCGCCGAGCGCCGCGGCGAGTTGCGGGAAGTCGCCGTCGCCGATGCGGCCGGTGGCGTGCAGACGTTCCAGCCAGCCCTGCGTGCGGGTGACGAAGTTGCCGCGCAGCTGCAGCCACATCTCGTCGAAGCCGTCGCTGCCCACCGCGGCGGCCTCGCGCATCACGCGCAGGATGTAGCGATGCCGGCTGTAGGTGCGCAGGTACAGCACGGTGTCCGCGGTGAGGGAGTCGGCGTCGGTGTGGTCCTGCAGACCGGAGCGGGCCTCGAGCAGTGCGTCCAGGCCCGGGCGCAGGGCCTCGAGGAAGATCTCCCGCTTGGACTCGAAGTGCCGGTAGAAGTTGCCCTGGGAAACCCCGGCGCGGGTGACGATGTCGGTGATCCGGGTGCGCTCGTAGCCGTACTCGGCGAAGCACGCGGTGCCCGCCTCCACCAGTTGGGCGCGGGTGCGTCGACCGCGGGCATTGCCGACCTTGGGCGCCGTTTCGACGTCCGGGGTGTCGGCCGGCGCGAACGCGTCGAACTCCACGCGGGCACACCTCCGGATCGAGTTCAGAATGCGACTGACGAGTCACACCGTACGCGCTCTCCGGCCCGCTGGGAAGCCTTGTGCTGTGCGTTGAAATGTGATTCGCTCGTCGCAAACAAGTCCAGGGAGGAGGCACGTGTCCGAGATCGAGGTGGTCAGCCCGATCGACTCCAGCGTGGTCGCCATCCTCGTCGAGACCGCGCCCGCCGACGTGCAGCGTGTGGTCCACGCGGCGCGGGCCGCCAGACCGGCGTGGGCGCGTGTCCCGGTCGAGGAGCGGGCCGCGGTATTGGACCGCTGGGCCGACGCGGTGCTCGCCGCCGGCGATGAGATCGCCGCCGCGGTCACCCGGGAGATGGGCATGCCGATGGCGTTGGCCCGGGCGACCCAGGTGGACCTGGTCGCCACCGTGCTGCGCAGCACCGCCGCCATCGCGCGCGGGTTCGCCTGGACGCAGAAGCACGACGGGTTCGAGGTGCACCACGTGCCCGCCGGGGTGGTCGCCGCGATCACGCCGTGGAACATGCCCGTCTACCAGTGCGCCACCAAGCTGGCTCCGGCGCTGGTGGCCGGCTGCGCGGTGGTGCTCAAGCCCAGCGAACTCGCGCCCACCGCTGCGACGCGCTTCGTGGAGTTGGGTCTGCAGGCCGGTGTCCCCGCCGGGGTGCTCGGCCTGGTGCATGGTTACGGCCCGACCGCCGGGGAAACCCTGGTCACCGCGGACGGCGTGGACGTGGTCTCGTTCACCGGCTCCGGCGCGGCCGGTGCGCGGGTCGGATCCCTTGCCGCAGCGGCCATTCGTCGGGTCGCGCTGGAACTCGGTGGCAAGTCGGCGAGCATCGTGCTCGACGACGCCGACCTCGACGACGTGCTGCCGCGCGCGGTGCGCGCGGCGTTCCTCAACACCGGCCAGGCCTGCAACGCCCCGACCCGGCTGCTCTACCCGCGCGCCGAACAGGCCCGGGTGGAGGCCGCCGCGGTGGCCACCCTCGCCGACCTTCGCATCGGCGACCCGACGCTGGACGGCACCGACCTGGGGCCGCTGGTCAGCGTCCGCCAACATGAGCGGGTCGCCGGCTTCATCGGTCGCGCGCTGGCCGACGGCGCCCGCGTCGTCGCCGGCGCCGCGCCAACCCCGCCGGGCGTCCGCTCCACCGTGAGCTATAGCTCACGCTCCGGCGGACACCCGGCGGATGGGTTTGTGCTGCCGCCGCCGTACATCGCCCCGGTGGTGCTCGGCGACGTCGCCCGGCACGCGGAGATCGCCCGCGAGGAGGTCTTCGGCCCGGTGCTGGTGCTGCTGCCCTACGACGACGACGCGGACGCGATCGCCGTGGCCAACGACACCGACTACGGTCTGTCCGCCGAGGTATGGGGGTCGGATCCGGCGCGTATTGCCGCGGTGGCCAGCGAACTGAGGGTGGGTCAGGTCAAGGTGAACGGCGTGCGCACCCGCAGCCGGGCCGGGGCACCGTTCGGCGGCTTCGGCCGCTCCGGGGTGGGCCGCGAGCTCGGCGAGTGGGGCCTGCTGGAGTTCTGTGAGGTCCGGGCGGTGCTGGCATGAGGATTCTGGTCACCGGGGCGGCCTCCGGCATCGGCCGAGCGCTGGCCGAGCAACTGTTGGCCGTCGGCCATCAGGTGGTCGGTGTCGATCGCGACGTCGCGGGCATCCCGGCCGGCGCCGTCCCGTTCCGCGTCGACCTCACCGACCCCGCGCAGATCGCCACCCTGGGCGAGCAGGCCGCGGACCTGGACGGTCTGGCCAACGTGGCCGGTGTCCCCGGCACCGCGCCGGCGGAGACCGTGTTGCGGGTGAACTTCCTCGGCACCCGGCGGCTCACCGAAGCGGTGCTGCCCCGGCTGCGGCCGGGGGCGGCGGTGGTCAACGTCGCCTCGTTGGCCGGTCGCCGTCCGGTGTGTGACGACGAGGTCGCGTGGCGGCTGCAGGCCGCCGCGGACGAGGAGATTCTCCGCTACGCCAAGGCGGAGGGCCTCGGCGGCAGCGACGCCTACGACCTGTCCAAGAAGCTGCTGGTGTCCTGGAGCGTGGCCACCGCGGCCGCGCAGTTGTCCCGCGGCGTGCGGGTGAACGCGGTCAGTCCCGGCCCGATCGAGACCCCGATCATCGAGGACTTCCGCACATCGATGGGGGCGAGCGTGGACGGCGCCGCGTCGGTGGTCGGCCGGCACGGCCGGCCCGACGAGGTCGCCGCGGCGGCCGCGTTCCTGCTTTCCCCGACGGCGTCCTGGGTGAACGGCGTCGACCTCGAACTCGACGGCGGACTGCTCGCCGCCCGTGCTGTTGCTGTCAGAGAGGATTGAGCTGTGCGCCCCGACCAGATCGACCTGATGGACCTCGACCCGTTCGTGCGGGCCACCGACGGCGACCTGTTCCGCGTGCTGCGCGATGAGGACCCGTGCCACTGGAACGACGAACCCGACGGCGGCGAGGGGTTCTGGTCGCTGACCCGCTACGACGACGTCAAGGCCGCGGGTTCGGACTGGGAAACCTTCTCCAGCGCCGGCGGTACCCAGATCCAGTCCCGTCGTGCGGAGGGCCACGGCAAGCCGTCCATCCACAACATGGACGCCCCGCGGCATCGCGACATGCGCGCGCTGGTGACCGCGGAGTTCACCCGGGAGCGCATGCTCCGGCTGGAACCGCGCATCCGTGACCTGGTCAGCCGCCACCTCGACGGCCTCGTCGCGCTGGGCGAGGCGGACCTGGTGGCCTCGGCGACCGCCCGCGTCCCGCTGCTGGTGCTCGGCGCGTTGCTCGGGGTGGATCCGGACCACACGTCGCAGTTCATCGCGTGGACCAATGTGATCTCGGGTCAGACCGACCCGGACTTCGTTGCCGACCCGTGGGTGATGGCCCGGACCCGGACCGAGATCTACGACTATTTCCACGAGGTCACCGCGCAACGCCGGGCCGAGCCCACCGATGACCTGATCAGCCTGCTCACCCGGGCCGACGTCGACGGGGTCCCGCTGGACCAGGAAGAGCTCGACGCCTACTACCTGCTCATGCTGGTGGCGGGCAACGAGACCACCCGAAACCTGATGACCGGCACCGTGCTGCTGCTGCACGAGAACCCCGAGGAATGGGCGCGGCTGACGGAGGGTCAGGTCAAGCCGAAGGTCGCCGTGGAGGAATTGGTCCGGGTGATCTCGCCGATCGTGTGCATGCGCCGCACCACCACCCGGGACGTGGAACTGCACGGGCGGGACATTCAGGCCGGGCAGAAGGTCGTGCTCTGGTTCAACTCGGCCAACCGCGACGAGCGGGTGTTCGCCGACCCGGACCGGCTCATCCTGGACCGCAGCCCGAACAAACACCTCGCCTTCGGCTGGGGTCCACACTTCTGCCTGGGCACCCACCTGGCAAAGCTGGAGGGCGAGATTCTGCTGGAGGAACTGATCAAACGGGACCTCTCGCTGGGCGTGACCGGCCCGGTGGAACGGCTGCGCTCCAACTTTTTCCGCGGCATCAAGAAGCTCCCGGTGAAGGTGGCCTGATGCTCACCGGCGCTGACGAGTGGTTCGTCCACCAGACCCCGGAACCGGCCGCGGTCTCCGGCACCGACCGCAACTTCTACGACCGTGCCTACTTCGGGGCATTCACCGCCGACGGGATCGCCGTCACCGCCGCGTTCGGCATCTACCCGAACATCGGTGTGGCCGATGCGCATCTGTCGGTCACCTTGGCGGGCAGGCAGCACTGTCTGCACGTCTCGCAGGTGCTCGGTGACCGCACCGCCATGGCGATCGGCCCGGTGCGGATTGAGGTCTGTGAGCCGCTGCACGAGCTCCGGCTGGTCGTCGAGGATGCCGAACTGTCCTGCGACCTGACCTTTACGGGGCGTCACTTCCCGATCGAGGAACCGCGGTTCATCCAGCGCATCGGCACCCGCTCGTTCATGGACTACACCCGCCTTTCCCAGGCCTGCGAGGTCAGCGGGACGGTGCAGGTCGCCGGTGCCGCGTACCGGTTGGACGCCGTGGACGGCCTGCGCGACCGGTCCTGGGGCATCCGCCCGGTGGGTGAGCGCGACCCGCAGCCGCAGCAGCCCCCGGTCGAGCCGCAGTTCTTCTGGCTGTGGACGCCGGTGCACCTGCCCAACCGCACGCTGTGGTGGCACGTGAACGCCGACGAGCACGGCCGGGCCTGGAACACGCGGCTGACCGTGTGCCCGCACGGGTCGGTTCCGGACAAGCACGTGCACGGCACCGCCACCATGGCGCTGGAGTTGGCGCCGGGCACCCGATGGGTCACCGCGGGCACGCTGACCGGCCTCACCGAGGACGGCGAGCGGCTGCGGCTGCGCTTCCGTCCGCACGCGCATCTGGAGATGCAGGGCATCGGATATCGACACCCGCAGTGGGCGCACGGCCTGGCGCAGGGGCAGTTCCGGCTGAGCCATGAGGTGCTCGACCTCGCCGCGGCGGACCCGGCGCTGCCGAATCAGTGGCACCGTCAGTTGCTGTGCGACGTCGAGGTGAACGGCGAGTCGGCGCCCGCCCGCGGCCTGCTGGAGCACCTGATCATCGGGCGCTACCACCCGTTGGGACTCTGACCACCCTCGCCCCAAAACGCCGCCCCTTAGCCCCGAAAGCGCAGAAGCGCGCGTAAATCCGCGTTGTTTTGCGCTCCGTTCTGCGCTTTCGGGGGGGTAACGGGGTGCGGAAGTGCTTGTGGGCGCCGAGTGTCGATGTTACAAATCTCGTATGGTTGTTTCATTGGTGGCGCGGGCGATCGGGGAGCGCACCGGTGGCGAGGCCGTCGAGGACCGCACCACCGACCGCATCATCGACGCCGCGTTGCGCCAGTTCGAGTTGTTCGGCGTGGCCCGGTCCACCGTCGAGCAGATCACCAAGCGTTCCGGGTTGTCCCGGGTCACCCTCTATCGGCGATTCCCCGGTAAGCAGTACCTGGTCGAAGCCGTGGTGCTGCGCGAGGTGCGCTCGTTCCTGGACCGCCTCGACGAGCGCCTGGACCAACTGAGCACGCCCGAGGAGAAGATCGCCGAGGGGTTCGTGTTCACCCTCGACGCCATTCGCAGCCACGTGCTGCTCGCCCGACTTCTCGACGCCGAACCGGAGTCGGTGTTGCGCTACTTCACCGTCGAGGGCGGGCCGGTCATCGCCGCCGCCCGGGACTACCTGGCCGACCGAATCGCCAAGGACAACCCCACCGACCGGCGCAGCAGCGCGGAACTGGCGCTGGCCGCGGAACTGACGGTACGTCTGGTGATCTCCTTCCTGCTCACTCCGGACTCGGTGGCACGGCTGGAAGAGGCTGACGCCGCACGGGAATTCGCCGGGCGCTACCTGGCGCCCCTGCTACAGGGAGGTGCCCATGCGTAGGCGTTCGCACAGTGCCAGGGCCGTGGTCACCGGCGCCGGCAGCGGGATCGGTCGGGCATTCGCGTTGGAGCTGGCCCGCCGCGGCGGGCAGGTGGTCTGTGCGGACATCGATGTGATTCGGGCTCAGGAAACCGCGGCGCAGATCGGGCCGCGGGCGTTGGCGGTGGCCTGCGACGTCGCGGTGTACGACGACGTGGTGGCGCTGGCCAAGCAGGCCGAGGAGTTCCTCTGCGGGCCGGTGGACCTGGTGATCAACAACGCCGGCGTCGGTTCCGGCGGCAAGGACGTGGGCGAGCTGCCGATCGAGGACTGGCAGTGGGTGCTCGGGGTGAACCTGTTCGGCGTTGTGCACGGCTGCCACGTGTTCACCCCCGGACTGCGCACCGCGGGCACCGCGGGCATCATCAACGTCGCGTCCGCGGCGGCGTTCGGCGCGATGCCGCAGATGAGCGCCTACAACGTCAGCAAGGCCGGGGTGCTCGCCCTGTCCGAGACCATGGCCGCGGAGCTGTCCGGCACCGATGTCGCGGTCACCGCGCTGTGTCCGACGTTCGTGCAGACCAACGTGGTGCGCGACGGACGCATCGAGAGCCAGGCCGTGGAGCTGGCCGAGAAGCTCATGCGGTGGACCGGGATGACCGCCGAGGCGGTCGCGGTGCGCACCCTCGACGCACATGACAAGGGCCGGCTGTACGTGATCCCGCAGCGGCATGCGCAGGTCCTCTGGCACCTCAAGCGGCACCTGCCGGCGCCCTACACGAAGGTCATGGGACTCGGCTTCCGCGCCGTGTCCGCCGTCGCCAAGAAGATCTGAGGAGCGAACAGCAATGGCGCTGGACCTCGACGAGATCCTCGTCAAAATCAAGGACCGGCAGTGGGCATTGGCCGACTTCTACTGGGACGCCCCCGGTGCCGAGCTGATCACCGACGAGCAGCGGCCGAAGCTCAAGGCGTTCATGGCCGACCTGGTGTGGATCGAGCAGGTCGGCGGGCGGGCGTTCGCCGCCATGGCGACCAAGACCGACGACGACACGCTGCGCGAGATCTACACCTACTTCCACGCCGAGGAGCAGCGGCACGCCAACGCCGAACTGGCGTTGATGAACCGCTGGGGCATGTTGTCCGAGGGCGAGATCCCCGAGCCCAACGTGAACATCCGGCTGATCATCAACTGGCTGGACCGCCACGCCGACTCCACCCCACTGGCCACGCTGGGCACCATCATCCCGATGCTCGAGGTGGCGCTGGACGGCGCGTTGCTGAAATTCCTGCTCGAGGAGGTGCACGACCCGCTCTGCCACCAGGTGTTTTCGAAGATCAACGCCGACGAGTCCCGTCACCTCGCGGTGGACTTCCACGTGCTGGAGACGTTGGGCGCGGGCCCGCTGTATCGGCTGTGGATCAACGGGTTGGGCACGCTGCTCACCCCGCGCACGCTGATCGGGCTGCTGTACTACACCCCGTTGCTGTCCAAGATGCGCGACAACATCATCGCGATGGGCCTGCAGGAAGACCGGCTCTATGACGCCATCGGCCGGTTCGGTCGGGTGGGCGACCGCAGCCCCACCACCGGACGCAACCCGGCTTACCAGGTGCTGCGCTATCACGGCGAGATGGTGGCCAACCGCAGCCACCCGTTCCACCGCTTCGTCGGCAACCCACTGGTCGCGGTGTCCGGGTACTACCCGCGCCGGTTGCTGCGCGGCCTGCCGTCGTGGATCTCCGAGCTCACCCACGAGCCCGCCGCATGAGCGCCCGCCGGGTAATTCCGCCCGCTACCACGCTGATCATCGGCGCCGGGTTCGCCGGGCTGGGCGCGGCGATCCGGCTGCGCCGGGCCGGGCACGACGACTTCGTGATCCTGGAACGTCGCACCGAGATCGGCGGGACCTGGCGGGACAACACCTATCCGGGTGCGGCCTGCGACATCCCCTCGGTGCTGTACTCCTACTCGTTCGCGCCGAACCCGCAGTGGTCGCAGTTCTACTCCGACGGCGAGGAAATCCTGCGCTACCTGCACCACCTGGTCGACGAATTCGACCTGGCACCGTACCTGCGGCTGGGCCGCAACGTCACCTCGCTGGAGTGGGACGAGCGGCGCGGCACCTGGACCGCGCACTGCGAGAACGGTGAGCAGTTCCGCGGGCGCACCGTGGTGTTCGCACCCGGCCCGTTGTCCAACGCCGGCCTGCCCGCGATGCGCGGCATCGAGGACTATCGGGGCATCAAGATCCATAGCGCCAAGTGGGACCACTCGATCGACCTGACCGGCAAGAAGGTTGCGGTGATCGGCACCGGTTCCAGCGCGGTGCAGATCATCCCGGAGTTGGTGAAGGACGCGGGCAGCGTCAAGGTTTTTCAACGCACGCCGGGGTGGGTGCTGCCGCGGCTGCAGTTCGGCACGCCGGGCCCGGCCAAGGCGCTGTTCGGCAAGGTGCCGTTCGCGCAGAGCGTGATGCGTCGCGCGGTGTTCGCCGCGCACGAGTCCATCGCACTCGGCGTGGTGTGGTCCTCGCCGGCCACCAAGGTGGTGGAGCGCGCGGCGCACCTGCAACGCCGCGTCCAGGTCTCGGATCCGTGGCTGCGTAGGCAACTGACTCCACATCATAAGATCGGCTGCAAACGCATGCTGATCTCCAACGACTACTACCGAGCGTTGCAGGCCGACAACTGCAAGCTGATCACCTGGCCGATCGCAACGCTGAGCCCGGTCGGCATCCGCACCGCGGACGGCGTCGAGCACCACGTGGACGCCATCGTGTTCGCCACCGGGTTCGACGTGGCCAAGACCGGCACCCCGATCCCGATCACCGGCCGCGGCGGCCGCACGCTGGATGAGGACTGGGCCGGTGGCGCGTATGCGTACAAGAGCATGACGGTGTCCGGCTACCCGAACCTGTTCTTCACCTTCGGCCCGAACTCCGGGCCGGGGCACAATTCCGCGCTGGTCTACATGGAGTCCCAGATCGACTACGCGGTGGCCGCTATCTCCCACCTTGTTGCCCAGCAACTGCACTCGGTGGATGTGCGTGCCGATCTGGAGCAGCAGTTCAACACCGACATCCAGAAGCGGCTGGCCCGCACCAACTGGAACTCCGGGTGCCACAGCTGGTACCTCACCGACGACGGCTTCAACGCCACCATGTACCCGGGCTTCGCCACCCAGTACGCCCGGCAGCTGGCCCGATTCCGCTCGGCGGACTACACGTTGCGCCGGGCGTAGCGCCGGTGGGGCGCTGCCACACACACGTCCGGCCGATCCGTGGCGATGCCCACGGGTCGGCCGGACGTCGGGGGTGGCTTGGTTACTGCGCCGGGCCGGAGCCCAGGGTCACCGTCGCGGTGTGCTTGGCGCCGTTGCCGTCGGTGTAGCTCACGCTGACCGGGTCACCGGCCCGGTGGGTGAGGATGGCGTCGGTGAGCGCGGTCGGGGAGTTCACCTTGGTGCCGTTGATGGCGGTGATGGTGTCGCCACCCTGCAGGCCGGCCTTCGCCGCCGGTCCACCGGAGACCACCTCGTCGATGAGCACGCCGTTGCCGTTGCCGGTGGCCCGGTCCGACCGGATCATCACGCCGAGGATCGGGGTGGTGCCGATGTGCACGCCGTTGGAGGTGTCGCCCTTCTCGATCGCCCCGGCGATGTCCAGCGCCTTGGCGATCGGGACCGCGTAGGCGGACGACGCCGCCGAGCGCAGCGAGGAGAACTCACCCGCCGTGTCCATGCCGACCACCTCGCCGGCCGAGTTCACCAGCGGGCCGCCGGAGTCGCCGGGCTCGATCGGGGTGGTGGACTCGATCAGGCCGCCCACCGACTCCGGGCTGCTGCCGTCCTCGCTGGTGGCGGTGATGCTCTGGTTCAGCGCGGTGACCGTGCCGGACGCCCAGCTCGGCGTGCCACCGGCGCCCTGCGCGTTGCCGACCCCGATCACCGCGTCGCCTACCTTGGCCGCTGTCGGGGCGATCTTGGCGGTGGTCAGCCCGGAGGCGTTCTGCAGCTGCAGTACGGCCACGTCATCGCCGCGGTCGTAGCCGACCACCACGGCCTTGTAGGTCTTGCCGTTGTCGACGTCGGTGGCGGTGATCGAGGTGGCGCCGGAGATTACGTGGTTGTTGGTGAGGATCTCGCCGTTCGGAGTGAGCACGATGCCGCTGCCCGCGCCCTCACCGTCGTTCAGCGTGACGTTGATGTCGACGATCGCGGGGGAGATGGCGGTGGCCGCGGCGTTGGTGCCGGTCGAACGGCCGGAGCCGCCGTTGCCGAGCAGGCCGCCGAGCGGGCCGTTGCCGCCCTGACCCTGGCCCTGCAGCATTCCCTGCAGGCCCTGCTGCAGGCCGCTGAACGGGTCGGACTGCCCGGAGCCGTCGTCCTGGCCGCTGCCGGCGCCGTTGCCGAAGCGGAAGCGTGGGAAGGTCAGGCCGGAGTTGTCCTGCTGCTGGCCGCCGTTCTGCGGGACGGTGACCGTGGTCGGGGTGGTCTGGTTGTCGTTGGTGGCGTGCGCCACCGCGCCGTGGAAGGCGAGCATGCTCACCGCACCCAGGACCGCCGCGATGCCGGCGATCACCGGGGTGGGCAGCTGCCGCGGCAGCCTGGACAGCGAGAACTGCCGGTGCTGCGTCGGCGGCTGCCAGGGCTGCTCGGGCTGCTGCGGTGCGGGTGCCTGCCACCACGGCTGCTCGGGCTGCGCCGGCTGCACGGGCTGCTCGGGCTGCCAGGACTGCCACGGCTGCTCGGGCTGCTGCCCTGCGTTCTCTTCCATGTCCCTGAACCCCCTGTCCGATGTCCCCAATGCGGCGACAGGACGATGATTGCCCGGCCGGCTTCGTGCGATCTGATGATCGGCTTTGCGCTATCTGTGGATCACCCGACGGAGCGTCACTTCTTCTTCTTCGGCGTGTCGCCCGGCGGGGTGTACGTGTAGGTGACGTGCGCCTTGCGCGGGTCCCCCTCGCCCTTGGTGCCGGTCAGCCAGTCCGGATCGGCGGCATGGAAGGTGGCCTTCGGTTGGCCGCGCAGCGCGGCGTTCATCATTTGCTGCCAGATCGGCGCGGCCACACAGGCACCACAGACCTGGTCATAGTGGGTGCCGCCGATGGTGATGTTGTTCATCTTGTAGCCGTAGCTGTCCGGATCACCGACCCAGATCGACGTCGACATCTGCGGGGTGTAGCCGGTGTACCAGACGGCGACCGCGCCGTTGGTGGTACCGGTCTTACCGGCCGCCTGGCGGTTGTCGTTCAACGTGGCGTTCTGTCCGGTACCACCCGGCTGCATCACCGACTGGAGCAAATTGGTGACCACGTCGGCCACCTGCGGCTTGATGGTCTGCGCGCAGTTCGCGCTGGGTGCCGCGATGGAGCTGCCGTCCGGGCGGGTGATCGCGTCGATGGCGATCGGGTCGCAGTGCTTGCCACGTGCGGCGAAGGTGGCGTAGGAGTCGGCCACGTTCAACGGTGAGACCTCGTTGATGCCGAGAGTGAACGGCAGGTACTCGCGCAGCGGCGTGCCGTCCGCGCGGTGTTGACCGGCCGCCTGGGCCATTTGCACGGTCTCGCACAGCCCGACCTTCTGCTCCATCTGCGCGAAGTAGGTGTTCACCGATTTGCGCAGCGCCTCGCGCATGGTGATCACCGGGCCGTACACGTTGGGCTTGTTCTCGTCGTTGGACGGGTGCCAGCCGTCGGCGGGCACCTTCTTGCCGTCGCAGCTCAGCTGCGAGTCGAATCCGCCGATGGAGAACGGTGAGTCGATCTTGTACTCGGTGCCGTACCCCTCGTCGACCGCGGCGGCCGCGGTGAACGCCTTGTTCGTCGAACCGTCCTGGAAGCCGTTGCTGCCCCCGTACGCGTGGTCGACGGCGTAGTCCACGGTGGTCTGCCCGTCGCCGGTGCCGTAGGGCCGGCTCTGCGCGATGGCCAGGATGCGCCCGGTGCCGGGCTCCACGGTGGCCATCGCGGCGGCCGCCCGGTCGGTCGGGTCGGTGCGGTCGGCGATCGCCTGGTCGGCGGCGGCCTGCGCCTGCGGGTTCAGTGTGGAGCGGATGGTCAGCCCACCGCGGTAGAGCAGATCGAGCCGCTCGGCCTCGGTGGAACCGAAGTCCGGGTCGTTGGCGAACACGTGCTGCACGTAGTCGCAGAACCACGGAACGGTCGAGGCGTCGCAGCCGTTGTGCATGCTGGACAACCGCAGGCCCAGGTCGCTGTTCTGCGCCTCGGTCATCTGCTCGGTGGTGATCACGCCGACGTCGCGCATGCGGGTGAGGACCAGGTTGCGCCGGGTCTTCGCGGCGTCCGGGTTGGTCACCGGGTCGTACTCCGTTGGGCTGCGCACGATGCCGGCCAGCAATGCCGACTCGGCCAGCGAGAGGTCGGCGGCGGGCTTGGAGAAGTAGTGCCGGGCGGCCGCCTCCACCCCGTAGGCGTTGTCCCCGTAGTAGGCGATGTTCAGGTAGTTCTCGAGAATCTGATCCTTCGTCAGCTTCTTTTCCAGCTCGGCGGCGTAGCGCAGCTCCTGCACCTTGCGCTCGATGGTCGGCGCATGTGCGGCGGCGATCTTGTCCGGGTCGCCGTCGGAGAGCTGGATGAGCAGGTTCTTCACGTACTGCTGGGTGAGCGTGGAGCCACCCTGCTGGCTGTCGCTGCTCTGGTTCTTGACCAGTGCCCGCAGGGTGCCCTTGAGGTCGATGCCGCCGTGGTCGTAGAAGCGGTAGTCCTCGATAGCAACCTGGGCCTGGCGCATCACCACCGAGACCGAGGACAACGGCACCGAGATGCGGTCCTCGTCATAGAACGTGGCGATGCGGGTGCCGTCCGCGGCCAACAGCACCGAGGCCGCGGCGGGCGGAATCGTCGGTAGGTCGGCGGGCAGGCCCTCGTAGTAGTCGGCGGCCTTGGTGGTGGCGATGGCGGCGGAGCCGACCATGGGCAGCACCGCGCCCATCACCAACGCGCCGGACACCACCGAGACGCCGAGGAACCACCCCGCGGCGCGCAACGTTTCCCCCGCGGTCCGTCTGCGGAACCGCCTTTTGAAGCTCATCCCCCGAAGCCCTCCCCGCCCGCCGGGCGCATCCCGGGCGGACGACCGCCCGGCGAGGCCAGATCAGAGTGGGGTTTGGATCTTGGTCGTGCTTGGGCCTTGGCCATGAATCAGCTGTGGACATGCGAAGGCCGGTCCGACGTGCCCTGCGCAACGTCGGACCGGCCAGTTCCAGGTTGTCAGGCAGCGCGGCGGTTCTGGGCGCCCTCCATGCCGTGCTCGACCATCGCGGCCAGTTCGAGGAAGACCCGCCGGGCCCCGGCCAGCATCTGCTCGGCCAGATCGAAGGCGTACTCCACGGCCTCGGTCGGGCGCGTCACCGCGGCCGGCAGGAAGGCACGGAAGGCGTCGGACGTGGCGGACACGAAATCGCTGACCGCGACCTCGGTGTGCTTACGGACCTCGACGAGGCTCGGGGCGGCTGTGCCCGCGGGCCGCGGGCGCTGACCGGGGTTGCGGCGGGCCGTGCTCTCGGCCGCGGCGTCGATGGTGGCGGTGGTCATGGGATTTCCTCCGTGTTTGCGACGGTGCGACTCCTCAAGACTCCGGTCGCCGGGCAAGGGAGGCCTGTCCGTGGCCGCACCGGGACATGAACAGCGGGGGAAACGCGGGCGTGGGAGTCACCTACCGCGCGAGTCGGCGTCAGCCCAGGGCGATCTCGCGCAGCGCGGCCCGCAACAGCGTCGCGGTGCCGTCCCAGGAGTCCGCCTCGGCACGGCAGAGACTTGCTTCCTCCTCGTCGCCGACCATCGATCCCTGCCGCCACTCGATGGCCTGGCGGGAACACTCGATGATCAGTGCCAGCACCAGATCGGTGTCGTGCCGGCAGATCCGGGCGACCTGCGCGGGGCTGAGCACGCCCTTGTCGGTGGTCAACTGCACGATGGTGGCCAGTGCCGGATGCAGCGTGTCCGGGTCGGTCCCGCCGTTCGGTTGGGCGGCGGCCTCGCCGTCCTCGAAGAACCGGCGACCGCCGATCTCCGCGCGCAGTCGATCGTCCATCTCGTCGGCCAGATGCATCATCACCCCGACCGCACCGATGAGCAGTTCGGGCACGAACGGGTCGCACCAGAGTTCCTGGTTGGCCATCACCCGGCCGCCGGTCCAGGTCAGCTTGGCGAACCGGATGGTGCGGTTGGCGCGGTTGATGCGCTCCAGGGCCAGCGCATCGCCGGGCGCACCGAGCAGCAGTGGCGAGAACAGCTCGACCACCGGGGCGTCGGCGGCGACCCGGACGAACACCATCGCGCTGCCCGCGCGGATCGCGATGTCCCCGTCCGCATCGCGCAGTACCGGCTCCTGGAAATGCTCGGCGAGCGTTCGCTCCACCTTGCTGCGCAGGTTCTCGGTGTCGCCGAGGGCGGCGGTCGGGATGAGGCCGGGCAGTTCCAGGAATGACGGGTGCGGCACGCCGAACACGTCGCGCACGGTGGCCACGGTCATCTCGACCAGACGGGCGGCCGAGGAGCGCGGCAGGTCCGCGACGAAATTCGCCGAGCCGATGGAGAATTCGTCGCCCGGCGTGGCATCCGGGGCCGTCCACCCCACCGCGAGCAACGCGTGGGTGCGCGCCTCGGACAGCCGCAGGCGGGCATCCAGGTACGCGTCGCCGGACACCTCGCCGCGGACGGAATCCGCGCCCATGCCGAGGATCTGCACGTAGGGCGCGGCGCCCTCCAGTTCGGCCGGGTCCAACGCGGTAGGCAGGCCGATGATCATCGAGTCGGCGGCGCCCAGGTCGGCGACGGCGCCGAGCAGACGGTCCGCGAAGGAGGTCCAGGCCGTGTCGATGGCCACGTCCAGGTCGAACGATGAGCTGGGCCGGCGGGCCATGCCGGCCTGCTCGGCGGTCTCCGGTACGCCGCCCCGACCGGGGCCCGGCGCATCCTCCTCGCCGAGGTCGTGAAAGGCGATCAGCACGGTGCGCCGCAAGGTCTCGGCGTTGCGGCAGGACTGCAGGTAGCGGACGTCGTCGCCGAGGGAGGCGTCGCCGAGCCCGGCCGCGCGTAATTCGGTGGCCACCCAGGCGCGGGCGTCGGTGTCGCGGATCAGCCAGCCGTCGCGCAACGTGCCCCACAGGTCGCGCACGAACTGGGTGGTGGGTCGAGCCCCGTAGCGGCGTTGCAGGGCGACCAGGGTGTCCTCCCCGACCAGGCTCAGTTCGGTGGCCAGCTCGTCCAGCAACTCCGGTGGGATCGACTCCCAACGGAACCGGTAGCGGGGCATCGGTAGGTCCTCTCGTCTTTCCCCTGACCTTACGCACGACTGAGCCGAGCGGACGAGGGCACGCTTTTCGCCCTCGATCCCGAGGCGATGGAAGTGCGTTGACGAGCGCAGCGAGGAACAGTTGTCCACAGGCGGCGCGATCTGCTGCGGACACCGGTGTCGGGACGGCAGGGTGCGGGTCAGCGGTCGCGTCGCGGCCCGCAGGACGGGGGAGAGATGTCGAACAGGCACCGGATGAAGGACACGTGGCACACCGGGACGGGGGCGTTCGACGCGCGGCTGTCCGGCCTGACGGCGCGTCAGTCACAGCAGGTGCGCGACCTCATGCGCACCTCGCTGGCCGAGCGGGGCATCGAGGTGGCGGTCTACGCCACCCATCTGCGGGCCACCGACGGCCGCCAGTTCGGGCTGAACACCATCGCCTCGATCTGCCACAACGCACGGGAGGCGGACTGGCCGCGGGTGATCAGCACGTTCCTCGACGATGCACTGACCCGTTTCCCGCAGCAGCCGCCGGCGCTGACCGCGGAGCAGTTGCGCGCCGGTACCCACCTGCGCCTGGCACTGGTCGAGGCAATGCCCGCGGACTGGGCCTCGTCGTATCAGTACACGCGCCGGTTGGGCGGCGGGTTGATGGAACTGCTGGTGCACCGGGACGGGGACTTCGTGCGCTGGTTGCGCGACGAGGACGTAGCCCTGGTCGGCTACGACGAGTTGATCACCATCGGGTTGGCCAACTTGATCGCGGCCGATTTCGACCACCTGGACGTGTTGGCGAGCGAACGCGGCCCGACCTATTGGCTGCGCGGGGAGTCGGGGTTCGTGGCGAGCAAGTTGCTGGTGCTGCCGGAGATCCTGCGCGTGCTGCCGTGCGCGGAGATCGACCCGGCGCACGGCGTGCTCCTAGCGGTGCCCACCCGGCACGACCTGGTCGTCACCCCGGTGAACTCGGGCGTGGTGTGGAACATAGCCAGGCTGATGTCGGTGGTAGCGCAGGAGTTCAGCAGCGGTGTGGCGCCGCTGTCCCCCCACCTTTACTGGTGGTGCGAGGGAGCGGTGCACCGGCTCACCGAGGTTGATCGCACGGGCATGCTGGAGCCCGCCCTGCCCGAGGAGTTCCTCGCGGTCACCGAGGGGCTCTGGGAGGGCGGCATCGACGCGGCATGACGCCGGCGACGAATCAGACCTCCCGCCCCACGAAGCACATGAGTTGGGTCACCGCGTCCGCGCCGGGCGGCGGTTCGACGGCCGGCCCGAACAGGCCCGGCCGACGGATCATCGCGTCCAGCGGCTTGAGCCCCTCCAGGGCACCGGCCGCGGCCTGCTCGTCGACCTTCTCATCCCCCCCGGTGGCCCGGGCCACGTCCCAGGTGTGGATGAGCATGTCCATGCACTGCAGACGCCCGATCAGCATCTCGTAAGGCATCGGGCCCATCGGGCCGTCGATGACCTTGCCGGCCCGGGCCGGGTCGGCCAGCGCGTCCTCGACGGCGGCGCGGGCCGCGGCCCACTCCGCGGGCACGTCGCTGACCTTGCGCTCCTCGTGCGGGACTTCGTTGACCTGGTTCACCCAGGCACGGGCGTTGCCGATCACGTGGTCCATCACGTCCTGCGCGGTCCAGTCGGGGCAGGGGGATTGGTTGCTCCACGCGCCGGGCGGCACGGCCTGCACCCGGGCGGTCAGATCGTCGGCCAGCTTCCGGTAACGCGCGAGAGTCTCGGACATGGGTATTCCCCCAAGGTGTCGACGGCCACAGTCATCGGCACCTTACGACGCGGCGTACTCAGCGCAGGATCCCGGTGTGCCCGAGTGAGTACCGGCCGGGCTGCGGCCACACGCACAACCCGTGCGGGCCGGAGCCCACCGGGATCTTGTGCAGCAGCTTGCCGCTCTGCGTGTCGACCACGTAGACCACCCGGTTGTACCGGCCGGCCAGCCACAACTGCTTGCCGTCCACGGACAACCCGCCCATGTCCGGGCTGCCGCCACCGGGCAGCCACCACTTATTCGTGACCTCGCCGGTGGCGAAGTCGAAGGTGGAGATCGAGCCCTCGCCGCGGTTGGTGACGTACATGGTCCGGGAGTCACGGCTGATGTAGAGGCCGTGCGTGCCCTTGCCGGTGGGGATGAACCCGGTGAGCTTGAACTGGTCACCGTTGAGTAGGAACAGGCCGTCTTTGTGCATGTCGGCCACGTACCAGGTGGACCCGTCCGGGGAGATCTTGATGTCCTGCGGCATGCCGCCGGGCAGCGGCAGTACGCCCAGCAGCGAATGGTGCTGCACGTCGACCTTGAGCAGTTCGCCGGTGAACTCGCAGGTGACGATCATGTAGCGGCCGTCGGGGGAGAAGTCCGCGTGGTTCACCCCGTCGCAGGGCACGTCGAGGATGTGTTGGATGGACATGGTGTGCGGATCGCGGAACACGATCTGCTTGTCCTCCGAGGCCATCACCACTGCGGAGCGACCGTCCGGGGTGAAGTACAGGTTGTACGGGTCGTGCACCGGTACCGGCTTGCCCACCTCGCCGGTGATCGCGTCGATCGGGGTGAGCGAGTTGCCCTTGTCGTTGTTCACCCACAGCGTGCGCAGGTCCCAGGACGGCACCACGTGCTGCGGGTTCAGCCCGACGTCGATGGTGCGGATGACCCGGAACGTGGTCGGGTCGATCTCGCTGACCGTGTGGCTGTTGGAGTTCGGCACCCAGACCCGCGGCGTGACGTCGGCCAGGAACGGGGCCAGCGCGCCCGGCCGGTCGGCGGCGTAGAGGTCATTCGGGTCCAGCGGTGCGGGCATGCCGGGCAGCAGATCGAGGGCCGAGTGCGCCCCGGCCGGCACCGGCCCCTCGTCGGGCTGGGAGTGCTCGGCCATCACCGGGGCGGCCAGGGAGTGCACCGTGGGTCCGGAACAGGCCGACAGCACCGTGAGCGCCACGAGGGTGAGCGTCGCGGCGGCATCGCGCAGGCGACGCGTAGGTGAAGCGGGCATGGAGGGGCGTGCTCCTAGGTATGGCCTTGCGATGACAACCGGTCCGCTCTCGGGCGGCAGTCGCGAGCCCGGTTCTTCGCATGGTCGGTTCGGTGCTTCGGCAGTCCAACCCAAGATGTCCAGTTTGGTGCTCTGCTTACCAGTTGCGTCCCGTGGCGAGTGTTATGGCACGGTTTGGACCATGAAAATCTGCAGCCTCGCCGTCTGACGACTTCCCCCGGCCACGGGGCCACCGCCGGGCAGATAGATCCGGTTGCCCTCCGCGACCGCCTCCACTCCCTGGACCGCGAGCGGCAGATCGGATCCCTGGCGCCAGTGGTCGGTGGCCGGGTCGTAGCGCCAGGTCTGGGGGTAGACCCGGGTTTCGCCGGGATCCTCACCGCCGAGCACCCAGAACGCGCCGTCCAGCACCACCCCGGCACAGGAGTTGCGGCCCGCGGGCAGCGGGGCGGCGGTGGTCCAGGCGTCGGTGGTCGGGTCGTAGACCTCGTGCACCTGCAGGCTGCCCGGCCGACCGCCCACGACGTGGATTTTTCCGTCCAGCAGCCCGAACGCGGTGTGGTCGCGGGCGGTGGGCATGGCCGCGGCGATGGACCAGGTATCGGTGGCCGGGTCGTAGACGTCGTGCCGGGTGACGTCGCCGTGCCCGTCGCGTCCGCCGATAAGGTGGATCTTGCCCTGCAGCAGCACGGCCGCGGCGGCCGCCCGGGCGTCGGGAATCGGGGCGCGGGCGTGCCACCGGTCGGTGGCCGGGTCGTAGCGGTAGACGCCGGTGGTTGCGCCGTGCGCGTCGTACCCGCCGATCGCATAGACCGCGTCGGTGGTGGCCACTGCGGCCATGTGGTCCAGCGCGACGGGCAGCGGGGCGGCGGCGCGCCAGCGTTGGGTGGCGGTGTCGTAGATCAGGTGGGTGGTGGAGGCCGGATGGCCGTCCACATAGCCGCCGAGCACGTGGATGCGGCCGTCCAGCAGCGCCACCCCGACCTCGCTGACCGCGGTCGGCAGCGCGGGACCGTCGATCCAGCTGCCGGTGCCGGGGGTGCCGGTCGGGGTGGGGGCGGAGGGAGGTGTCGCCGGTGTCGCCGAGGGATGATGGGAGCACGCTGCCAGCAGCGTGACGAGTGTCATTCCTGCGATGCTGCGGCGGACCGACACGGGACGCATCATGCCTGCCCGTGAGAAGCTGAACCGCACCAGCAGGCAGGGAACTTTCTGATGACCCGTCAGTTCGCTCGGTCCGGCCGATGAGCCGCGGCGCGCCGGCCCTCGCGCGCACCCGGCGGTGGACCCGGGCCCGACTGACCACAGCCGGCGGCTGGCGGGAGTTCGTCCGCGGTCGGGACGTCGCGGTGGCCTACGCGATCGCGGTGGCGGGGACGGAACTGGTGCTGGGTCTGCTGCCCGACGACGTGCATCAGCGCACGGTGATCCGGTGCAGCACGAACCTCTACAACCTGCACCACAGCCCCATGTTCGTGCTCGCGGCCAGCGCCTTCGTGGTGAACAACGCGCTGTCGCTGTGGCAACTGCCGATCCTGGTCCTGGCCTACGGCGCCGCGCAGCGCTGGGTGGGTCGGGTCGCCACGGTGATCGTCGGGATCCTCGGCCACGTGGGCGCGACGCTGTTCGTCGCCACCGTGATGAGCGCGTCGCTCGCCCGCGGCCGCCTGGAGCGCAGCGCCGCGCACGTGTCCGACGTCGGGATCAGCTACGGCCTGATGTGCATCTTGGGCTTCATCATCACCCGGGTGCCGGATCGCTACCGCCCCGCCTACATCGCCGCGTTGCTCGCCTTCGCCGGCGGACCGTTGCTGTTCACCCCGACGTTCACGGCGCTCGGTCACGTGAGCGCGCTGACCCTGGGGCTTGGTCTGGCACTGTTGGCCGAGCAGGTGTCTGCCGCCACGGTGAAGGAGTAGGTAGTGCAGGAGATCGTTGACGCCCTGGCCGGCGAGCACGCCGCGCTGCGGGACCGACTGGCCGGGCTGAGCCCGGCGGACTGGGCGCGGCCCTCGCAGTGCGCCGGGTGGAGCATCGCCGACGTCGTGCTGCACATGGCGCAGACCGACGAGTTGGCCGGGGGCAGCGCCAGTGGGGATCTGGCCGGCGGCGCGGCGCAGGCCGGCTGGGACCTGACCACGCTGGGCAACGACGGCCCCGTCGACTCCGACGTCATCGCCGACGCTGCGGTGGTCACCGGCCGCGGCATGGACCCCGCGGAGTTGCTGGCCCGGTACACGAACGCCGCGGACCGGATGTGCACGGCGCTGCGTGCCTGCGACCCGCGCGCGCCGCTGACCTGGGTGGTGGGCCGCCTGCCCGCCCGCACCCTGGCCACGACGCGGCTGGCCGAGTGCTGGATCCATGCCGGCGACATCGGTTACGCGCTCGGCATCGAGCCCGAACCCAGCGAGCGGTTGTGGCACATCGCCCGGCTGGCCTGGCGCACGCTGCCCTACGCGTTCACCAAAGCCGGCCGTGCGCTGCACGGCCCGGTTGCGCTGCTGCTCACCGCGCCGGACGGCAGCACCTGGCACTTCGACCACGACGAGCCCGCCGACACCGTGGTGCAGGGCGACGCGCACGCCTTCTGTCTGCTGGCCGCGCGCCGGGTCGGCCCCGCGGAATCCGGCCTCAAGGCCGTCGGCCCGGACGCCGACGCCGTGCTGGAACTCGTCCGCACCTTCGCCTGATCCCACCCGCCCCGGCTTCCCACCCCGAAAGCGCAGAAGCGCACGTAAAACCACCGCATTTTACGTACGCTTCTGCGCTTTCGGGCGTCAAACCGTGGGGCGCCGCAACCGAACGGATGAGGGCGGACGGGACATTCGTCCGTTCCCGGACCGTGCCCCCGGCGGGACAGTGAGCCCAGCGACGCGTGCACCGGGGAGGGTGGAGGCGATGCGGGCTTACTGTTCGCTGTTCATCGACGCCGGGTACCTGATGGCCGCGGTATCCACCCGGGTCACCGGGACCTCGCTGCGCAGCGCCACCGACATGGACGTGCGCGGTCTGCTCGACGACGTGGCGGCCCAGGTGCAGGCCGACTGTGGGCTGCCGTTGTTGCGCATCCACTGGTACGACGCGGGCACCAAGGCCGGCACACCCGACCTGCGGCAGCGGGAGATCGCCGAACTGCCCCGGGTGAAGGTGCGGCTGGGCCGGCTGGGCCACAACGGCGAGCAGAAGGGCGTGGACCTCAAGCTCGCCCTCGACCTCATCGCCCAATCCCGCAACCGGGTGGCCGAGGTCATCTATCTGATCTCCGGCGACGACGACCTGTCCGAGGCCGTGGAGGCCGCGCAGGAACTCGGCGTGCAGGTGATCGGGCTGGTGGTGCCCGACGAGGCAGGCGAGGCGATCGCGGTGTCCCGGCATCTGCGGCAGACCCTCGACCGCACAGTGCACATCGACGGCGCGACGATCGATGAACGGGTGAAGCGGGCGATGGTCCTGCTCACGGCCTTGCCGACGCCGACCGCCGCCATCCCCAGCCAGCCGGCGCCGCGGCCCACGCCGTTGCTGGTGACGCCCACGCGACCGGCCGGTGCCGCCGTGCTCCGGCTACCGGTGCCGCCCCGTTCGGTGCCCGCCTATGTCACCAGCACCGGCTCGGGGGGTAGCTGGCCCGACGAGGGCCCGCTGGAGGATGCCGTCCGGTTCGTCGTGGACAAGGTGGTGCAGAACCTGTGGCGCACCGCCGGACCCGGCCTGCGCGAGGAACTGGGCCGTGGCCGGCCGAACGTCCCGGCCGATATCGACCGCACGCTGCTCAACGACCTGAGCAACAAGCTCGGCAACTACGACCTGTCGCAGCCGGCCCGCTTCGCGCTGCGCGACGCCTTCTGGGAGAGCGTCGACCGCCAGTAACCGCGGGTGGCACCCACCACCCCCGAGGCGTCGAAGAAGGGTGAGCCATAGCTCACGCCTGCTCGGACGCCCACCGGGTGGCGACGGCGCGGAGGGCTTCCTGCGTCTCCTTGTGCAGCCGGGCGAGCACGTCGGCGGCCGATTCGGCGACCGCCAACGGGTAGGCCTGGCCGGCCCACAGGTGCAGGTTCTCCCGGTTGCCGGTCTGCTTGGCGTTGGCCCGCAGCGGTGCGGTCACGTGATGGATCTGCGGGTAGGCGCTGATCGCGTCGGCGTTGTGGCGTGCCATGAACTCGTTGCGAATGCCGCGGGCTCGCCGGCCGCTGAACGCACGGGTGACGGCGGTGAGCGGGCCGGGGGAGGAGATCGCCTCCCGGTGCACCGGCGCGGTGCCCGCCTCCGGGCAGAGCATGAGCGCGGTGCCGATGGCCGCCGCCGATGCGCCGGCGGCGAGCACCGCGGCAATCGCGCGCCCGGTGGCGATGCCGCCCGCGGCCACCATGGGTAGGTCGACCCGAGCGGCGACCAACTGAAGCAGCGTCAGAAGGCCGATATCGGCGGGGTGCGCATCGTCGAAGCTGCCCCGGTGCCCACCGGCCTCGAAGCCCTGCACAGCCAGGCCATCCGCGCCCACCGCGGCCGCCGCTTCGGCGTCCTCCGGACAGATCACTGTCACCCACGCCACGCCGCCGGCCGCGTGCACCCGTTCCACGTCCAGCGCCGAGGGGCAGCCGAAGGTGAACGAGACGATCGGCACCCGCCGCGCGCAGACCATCTCGAGCTTCTCGAGGGACCAGTCCTCGGCCCAGCGCGGCGCGCCCAACTCGACGCCGGCCGCGGTCGCCGCCGGCTGGATGCGGTCGGTATACGCCGCCACCCGGTCCTCGTCCGCCCCGTGTCCGGGCGGGGCGAACAGGTTCACGCCGAACGGGGCGTCGCCGATCTCACCGGTCAGCGTGTCCAGGTTGGCGGACAGCGCCTCGACGCTCTTGTAGCCGGCGGCCACGAACCCGAGCCCGCCGGCTCGAGTGACCGCGGCGCTCAGCGCCGGGGTGGACGGGCCGCCGGCCAGCGGCGCCTGCACGATCGGGACGCGAAGGGAATCGAGACTGAACACGTTCAGCACTGTACGAGCCGATGCGCCCTGCCGGTCCCAATGGTTAGCGTGCTCACATGGTTGCCATCCCCGCGCCGCTGCGCGAACTCATCGAATCCGGCCCGCTGGCTCACCTGGTCACCCTGGACCCCGACGGCTCGCCGCAGGTCACGATCATCTGGATCGGGCTGGACGGCGACGACATCGTCAGCGGCCACATGAACCTGTCCAAGAAGCTGCGCAACGTGGCGCAGGACCCGCGGGTGGTGTATTCGCTGGAGGCACCCCGCACGCCGGGGGTGTTCCTCGCCGAACACGCGGTGCTGCGCGGGCACGCGGTGGTCGAGGAGGGCGGCGCACACGCATTGCTCACCAAGCTCGGAAAGATCTACGTGGCCCCGGAATTCGCCTTCCCCAGCGCCGATCAGATTCCCGGCGTGCCCGCCGACAGCCAGGGCTTCATCCTGCGCACCACCGTGGACCGGGTCACCGGAATGGGACCGTGGGCGTGAGCCAGGAGTTCCCCGAACTGGGTTGCTACGTGCTGCCCGGTGGCGCGGCAGATCCGCGCGCCGCGATCACCGAGGTACAGACCGCGGAGGAGCTCGGGCTGGGCACCGCGTTCATCTCCGAGCGGTGGAACGTCAAGGAGTTGGCCTCGCTCAGTGGCGCGCTCGGTGCGGTCACCTCACGCATCCGCATTGCCACCGGTGCCACCAACATCAACGTGCGCCACCCGGTGGTCACCGCCGCCTGGGCGAGCACGCAACATCTGATGACCGACGGCCGGTTCGTGCTCGGCGTGGGTCGCGGCGTCTCGTTCGTGTTCGACATGTTCGGGCTGCGCGTGGCCACCACCGCGCAGGTGGAGGACTTCGCCGGGCTGATGCGCCGGTTGTGGAACGGCGAGGTCGTCGCGAACCACGACGGGCCGGTGGGCCGCTATCCGATGCTGGTGCTGGACCGCAGCTTCCGGCTGCACATACCGATGGCGCTGGTGGCCTTCGGTCCGCAGTCGCTGGAGTTGGCCGGCCGCGCCTTCGACGAGGTCGTGCTGCACACCTTCTTTGCCGATGAGACGCTGCAACGTTGCGTGCGCACGGTGAAATCCGCCGCCGAGCGAGCCGGGCGGGATCCGGACACCGTGCGTGTCTGGTCGGTATTCGCGACGCTGCCCGATGACCTGTCGCATGAGGAGATGCTGCGTCGCTCGGTCGGCCGGCTGGCCACCTACCTGCAGGTGTACGGCGACCTGCTGGTGCGCACCAACGACTGGGACCCGTCCGCGCTGCAGCGGTTCCGCGCACACCCGATCGTGCAGTCCTACGGCAGTGTCATGTTGGACGGCAAGGCCACCGTCGCCGAACTCGAGGCGCTCGCCGAGGTGATCCCGCCGGAGTGGTTGGCCCCGGCTGCCTACGGGTCGCCGGAGCAGTGCGCTGCCGCCGTTCGCCATCAGCTCGATCTCGGCGCCGACGCGGTAATCCTGCACGGCGTCGTCGCGCAGGACCTCGCGAAGATCGTGGCGGCGTACCGCGGAGGGGTGTGACGTGCGGCGTCGCATGGGGTCCGGCCGTCGTGTCCGTGGCCAGAAGTCGTCGATATGTGTCCACCGCCGCACTGGTGATCGTCCGACTCGACGTCTACGCTCCGGCGCATGAGCGCGCCGGCAGGAATCGATTACGACTGGGCCGTCCGCACCGGCGGCAACCTGACGAAGGGTCAGGGGCGGGCGCTGGCGCGTCCGCTGCTGCGCAGCATCGCGCGCTATCCCGGCCTGCGGCTGCGGCTGGCCACCGGCCGACGCGGCAACGGCGGCATCGATCTCGACACGCTCGCCATCCCGGACTCCCGGTTGGCGAAGGATGCCGAGGCCGAGGCTCAGGAGGTGCTCAGCGCGTCGGTGCGCGAGCACTCCTATCGGACGTTCCTGTTCGGCATGTCGCTGGCGGCGGTCGACGGCGTGGCCGTGGACGTCGAACTGGCCTACGTCTCCTCGTTGTTGCACGACCTTCACCTCGAGCACCCGACACCCGGCCGCTGCTTCGCGGTGGTCGGCGGCCAACGGGCCGAGCGCTTCGCGCTGGACCGTGACGTGCAGCCGGCGCGCGCGGCGCGCATCGGCGCCGAGGTCGCCGGCCACATCACGGCGGGCGCGATGGAGGACCTTGGTTCGCCGGGCGGGTTCGTGTCCGCGGGCGCCTTCGTCGACGTCTCCGGCGGCCGCATCGACGAGCTCGACCCGGCCTGGGTCGACGCCGTGCTCGTCCGCCATCCGCGGCTGGAGTTCAAGCGGGTTGCGCGCGCCGCGTGGGCGGCGGAGTGCAAGGCCGTCCCGAACGGCCGCGCCAACTGGCTGCGCGTGTGGGCGACCTTCCCGCTGCTGGTCCGCATGTCACCGTTCGACGAATGAGTCCGAAAAGCCGTGGCCGACGATCCCGCCGGATGGGATCGTCGGCCACGGAGCTTGTGGGGACTAGCCGCCGCGACGGGCGCCACCGCCGTTGGCACCGCCACCGAAGTTGCCGCCTGCGGCGCCGCCGGTGAAAGTGCCGCCGCCGAGGCCGCCGCCGCCGAAGCCGCGGGTATTGGTCGAGGTGTTACTGGCCGGCACGTCCTGGGAGGGGTCGGCGATGACCACCGACTGACCCGCCGTCACACCGCTGGTGATCTCGGTGACCGTGGAGCCCACCGCACCGGTGGTCACGGTCTGCCGGGTGGCCTTGCCGTTCTGCATGAGCACCACGAAGCCGTTGGCGCCGGTGCCGGTGGCGGTCACCGCGGAGTTCGGCACGGTCACCACGTTGCTGACCGCCTTGAGCGTGATCGCCACGGTCGCCGCGGCACCCTCGGCCAGGCCGTCGGCCGGGTTCGGTACCACGATGACCACCGGGTAGGTGCTCGACCCGTTGGAGCTGCTCGGCAGGATGCCGATCGAGTCCACCGTGCCCGCCGACGGGGCGCTCGCGCCGTCCGCGGTGACCTGTGCGGTCATCCCCTTCTTCAGCTTCGCCGCGGTCGTGGCGGGCACGTCCAGGCTGACCTTCACCGCGCCGTTGCCGAGGATCGTGATGGTGTTCGACGTCGACGCGCTGGAGCTCTTGGTGATGCCGACGCTGCCGACGATGCCGTCGATCGGCGCGGTCAGCACCGCCTCTTCGCGGTCCTCCTGCGCGGATTCCAGCGCGGCCTGCGCGGCGAGGATCGCCGCGTTGTCCACCGCGACGCGGGCGGCCGCGTCGACCGGGTCGAGGGTCTGACCGCCGCGACCGCCGCTGCCGGAGCCGCCGGTGGTGGTGGAGGCGCCGCTGCCGGTGCCACCGGTCGAGCCCTTCGAGCCGGTGCCGGAGCCGCCCTTGCCGGTGGAGCCGGTCGCGCCGGTCCCAGTGCCGGTGCCAGTGCCGGTGCCGGAGCCGGTGCCGGTCCCAGTGCCGGTACCGGCACCGCCGGTGTTACCGGTCGGCTGCGCCTTGAGGTTGGCCACCGCCTGGTCCATGGCGGTCTGCAGCGCCGTTTCCTTGGTCTGCACGTCGTTCTGGTCGGTGGCGACCGCGTCCTGCAGGTCGCTGACCGCCTTCATCGCGTCGATGCAGGACTGCAGGTCTGAGGTCGACGTGGAGTCGCTGGTCTCCACCGAGGTGGTGTGGGTCTCGCTGTCGGAGGACGGCGTGGCCGACGGGGTCGGGTCCGCCGAATCGGTGGGCGCCGCGCTCGGGTCCGACGTCGGGTCGCCCGACGGGTCCGGGCTCGGGGTGCTGTCGCCCGAGCCGGTGTCCGTCGAGCCCGCGTTGAATACCGGGTCGCACGCGGTGTCGCGGGCCTTGACCGCGTCGCTGACCTTCTGCAGGTCCGCGGTGGCCTTGGCCAGCGCGGTGACCACAGCCCGGGTCGGGGCGGCCAGGTCGACCCCACCGACCGTGGTGCTCGCGCCGGTGCCGGTGCCGGCTCCCTTGCCGGAGCCGGGCTTGTCCGAGCCGGTGCTGGGCGTGGGGGAGGGCGACGGGGACGGTGTGGACTTGGTACTGGAGCTCGACGAAGAGGAGGTAGTGCTGCTGCTCGTCGAGGCGTCCGCGGCGGTCTGGTCGGTCTCCAGCGTCGCCTTGGCCCTGGCCAGCGTGGCCTCGGCCGCGGTCACCGCGGCGTCCAAATCGGACGGGTCCAGCTCGGCCAGCACCTCGCCCGCGGAGACCTTGTCGCCGCTGGCCACCTCGACCTTCTTCACCGTCCCGGACACCCCGAACGAGGCGTCCTCCTGGGTGAGCTTGGCCACCGTGCCGGTCAGCGTGACCAGCTGGTCCACCGACCCGACCGAGGCCAGCCCGGTCCGGTACTCCGGCGCGCTGTCCCCGTGCCCGGCCCAGGCCATGCCCGTGCCGGTGATGACGATGCCGCCGAGCGCGATCGGCACGCCGCGGCGCAACAGGACCGTCTTCCGGTCACGCAGTACGGAGGGCAACATCTCGGTGGGCCTTTCGGTCTGTCGGATCGATGGACTGACGCTGCGTCAGGAGCTGGTGGTGCCGGTCGCCGCCCCGGCACCCGCGCCGTTGCGTCGGCCGCCGAAGCCACCGACCGTGCCGGTGGTGCACGAGCCGTTCTCGGCGGGGCGCAGCGCGATGGTGGTCGCGGTCAGCGTGCCGTTGCTGTCCGTGGAGCCCAGCGCGGTCACGCACTTGCCGACCTTCAGGTCCGACGCGGAAGCCGACGCGGACTTGGTGTAGGTGGTTGCCGAGGACAGCGTCACGGTGCGGGTCACCGTGGTCATGGTCGGCGTGGACGACGCGGCCGAACCCGCGGTGCCGGTGGAGTTGAACTGCGGGCGCTGCGTCTCCACGGTCACCGTGTCGCCGTCGATCTTGGTGATCGTGCCGTTGGCGCCACCGCCACCGAAGCCGCCGCGCGCACCCTGCCCGCGGCCCTGGCCGTTCGGGTTCTGGCCGTTCGCGTTCTGCCCGCCGGTGGCGCCCTGCGCGTTCGGGTCGCCGGTCGGGGCCTGGCCGGTCTGGCCGCCATTGGCGCCCTGGCCCCGGCGGCCCTGGCCGCCGTTGCCGCGGGCACCGCCGACGCCGGCACCGCCGAAGCCGCCGTTGCACGAGCCGCTCACCGGGTCGGAGATGCTCACCGATCCGGCGGCGATCGGGGTGGAGTCGTCGGTCTGGGTCGGCGCCGCGTTGGCGTCGGTGGACTGCACCGGGCGCACCGAGACGCACTTGCCCACCGCGAGGTCGGACTTGGCCGCGCTCACCGTCTGGCTCATCGTGGTCGACGCGGTGTAGGTGACCGCGGTCTGCGTGGTGTCGCTCTGCACCTGCAGGGTCTTGCCGGAGATGTCGGCGATCTTGCCGTTGGCGCCGGGAAAGGCGCGGCCCTGGCCGTTGCCCCCGGTGTTGTTGCCGGCGGCGCCGTTGTTCGCGCCCGCGGCGTTGTTCGAGTTGTCCGGCGCCGAGGAGGCCGAGGCCGAGGTGCCGCCGCCGCAACCGGCGAGCAGCAGCACGAGGCCGGCGGCCGGCGCCGCGGCGAGCGCCGCGCGATTGGTGCGCAGGGTGGACAGTGACATGGTGGGCTCCCCCGAAGAAAGTGGTGGGTAATCAGCAGTAGACGGGTGGATCAGGGCGTGCGCAGCGCGTCGATCGGCGTGAGCTGGGCGGCTCGCGCCGCCGGGTACACCCCGGCCACCGCGCCGATCGCGAGGGACACCGCGAGGCTGCCCATCGCCACACTCGGCGAGACCGTGACCGGCTGATCGATCATCCGGGGTAGCGCCCCGGCCAGGCCGAGGCCGAGCCCGAGGCCCAGTGCGCCACCGGTGAGGCCGAGCGTGCCGGCCTCGGTGAGGAACTGGGTGCGGATGGCCCGCGGGGTAGCGCCCAGCGACTTGCGCAGACCGATCTCCTTGGTCCGCTCGGTCACCGAGACCAGCATGATGTTCATGACGCCGATGCCGCCGACGAGCAGGGAGATGGCGGCGATGCCGGCCAGCATCACGGTCAGCGTCTTGTTGGTGGCGTTGGCCGCGGTCACCAGCGATTGCTGGGTGGTGATGGTGAAGTCGGCGTTGGCCGCGGTGACCCCGTGGTTGGTGGCCAGCGCCGCGTTCACCTCCTGGTAGGCCGCGGACAGCGTGTCCCGGGAGGCCGCCTGCACGTAGATGGTGGACACGGTGCCGCGGGCCGAACCTGCCGCGACGCGGGTCGCGTAGGTGGTGGACGGCATGATCACCTGGTCGTCATCACTGGTGGAGGACGTCGAGCCGATCGAGTCCAGCACACCGATCACGGTGAACGTGGAGCCGGCGATGGACACCGACTGGCCGACCGGATCGCGCCCGGAGAACAACTCCGAGGCGGTGTCCGGACCGAGCACGATCACCGAGTTGGAGTCCGTGACGTCGGCGGCGGTGATGAACCGACCCTCCGTCAGTTTGCGCTCCCGCACGGACAACCACGACGGGCTGGTGCCGTACACCGGCGAGGTCCAGGTGGTGGACCCCGCGGTCAGGTTCTGCGACCCCCCGGAGACCGCCGCCACCCCGGACACGTCCGGCGCCACGTCCTTGGACGACAGCGTGTTGGCGTCGGCGGTGGTCAGCGTGGTCGCCGAACCCCGGCCACCGCGGAATCCGGTGGAGGTGGTCGATGACCCCGGCGCCACGATCAGCAGGTTCGAGCCCAGGGCGTCGATCTGGTCGCGCACCTGCTTCTGCGCGCCCTGGCCGAGCCCGACGGTCACGGTGACCGCGGCGATGCCGATCAGGATGCCGATCATCGTCAGGCAGGAGCGCATCCGGTGCGACCGAATCGCCTCCAGCGCGGTGCGCGTGGTGTCCCGCGCCTTCAGCCGGCTCATACCGAACCGTCCGGGTAGCGGAAGTTCCAGTTGGTCTCATCGGTGGTGATGACGCCGTCCGCGATGCGCACGGTGCGCTGCGCCGCGGCGGCCACCTCGGCGTCGTGGGTGATCAGCACGATGGTGCGACCCGAGGCGTGCAGGTCCGCGAGTAGTGCGAGCACGTCCGCGGTGGACTTGGAGTCCAGGTTGCCGGTGGGCTCGTCGGCCAGGATCAGCGCCGGCTCGGTGACCAGTGCCCGGGCGACCGCGGCGCGCTGTTGCTGACCACCGGACAGCTCACCGGGTCGGTGATCGATCCGGTCGCCCAGCCCGACCCGCTCCAGGGCCCGGATGGCGCGCGCCTTGCGCTCGCCCCGCGAGGTGCCGCTGTACATCAGCGGCAGCTCCACGTTGCGCCACGCGGGCAGCGTGGCCAGCAGGTGGAACTGCTGGAACACGAACCCGATCCGCTCGTTGCGCACCGCGGCCAGCGCGGTCTCGTTCATGGCCGAGACGTCGATCCCGGCGAGGGAGTACGAGCCCGCGGTGGGGGTGTCCAGGCAACCCAGAATGTGCATCAGCGTGGACTTGCCCGAACCCGACGGCCCGACAATCGCCACGTACTCCCCGGCCTGCACGGTCAGGTCGATGCCGCGCACGGCCTCCACCGAGACCGGCCCGGAGTTGTACCGCTTGCGGATGCCGTCCAGCTGCAGGATCGGCACGCCCGCGCTGCCCCAGTCGGAGGACAGCGATTCGGTGATCGCGGTTGTCATGTCAGCCGCCGCCACGGTTCGCGCGGCCGGTGAAGGTGCCACCGGCGCCGCCGGTGAAGGTGCCGCCACCGCCGGTGAAGGTGCCCCCGCCGACGCCCGCGCCACCGAAGGCGCCACCGGTGCCACCGGTGCCGCCGGTGCCACCGGTGCGATTGCCGCGGTTGCCGTTGGTGTTGCCGGTCGCCGGGCCGGCGCGGTTGACCGTGATGCGCACCTGGTCGCCGTCGGACAGCCCCGAGGTCACCTGGGTGCTGGCGCCGTAGGCGGTGCCTACCACCACCGGCACCGTGGTGTCCTTGCCGTTGACCACCTTGGTCACCACGGTCTGCCCGTTCTCCTGGCGCAGCGCCGCGGTCGGCACGGTCAGCACGTCGGGGATCGACTTGGTGACGATGACCACGGTCGCGGTCTCGCCCGGGTGTAGGTCGGTCGGGGTGCCGGTGACCTTGATGGTGACCGGGAAGGTGGACGAGCCACCGGAGGCGGTGGAGGCCACCACGCCGACGGAGTCCACCAGGCCGAAGATCGGCGAGGTCGCGCCGCTGGGCGTGATCCGTGCCTGCTGGCCCTTCTTGATGTTCGCCAAATCGGTCCCGGAGACCGAGGCGTCGACCTCCCAGGTCTTGGTGCCGACGATCTCGATGCCGGAGGACGACGAGCCCGAGCCGGAGCCGGAACCCGATGAGGTGCGCGACGAGCCGGTCGAGCCGCCACCCGAGCCGGACACCCGGTCGCCCTTGGCGAGACTCACCGAGGCGACCGTGCCGCCGATGGTCGCCTTCAGCGTCGCGTTGCCCAGGTCGTCCTTGGCCTGCGCCAGCTTGTCGTCGGCGGTGGCCAGCTGGGCCTTGGCCGAATCGATCTGGGTGGCCGAGGCGGCGGCGTCCTCCGCGGCGGTCACCTGCGCGGCGGCGGAGTCGCGGTTGGCCTGCGCGATGTCCACCGCGCGGGAAAGGTCGGAGTCGTCGATTCGGGCCAGCACCTGGCCCTTCTTCACGGTCTCCCCGACGGTCACCTTGACCGAGGTGATCTGACCGGAGACGGCGAAGTCCTGATCGGCGATGTTGGCCGGCTCAATCGTGCCGGAGGCGTTCACGCTCTGCTCGATGGCCTGCGACGAGACCGTCGACAGGATCGAGCGCGAGGTGCCGCCACCGTTCGTGGCGCTGTCGCCACCGCGAGTGATCGCCCAGGCGCCGGTACCACCGGCCGCCGTCAACACCACCACGGCGCCGATCAGCGCCTTGCGCCGGCGCCGGAACAATCCGCGCCGCGGGCCGCCGACTGCCGTCGCCGCAGCCGTTGCCTGCTCATCCTGCTCAGCGCGCAGCATGACCACCCGCGCCACCCCCCGGTGGAAATTCGGGACGGACCTCCCGTCCCTACGACAGCTAGGATCGCCACACTCGCTTGGCGGTTCCGGTGTCCCTGCCTTGAATTGGCTGTGGGGCTCTATTCACAGCCGGCGCATAGTCCAATACTGGTTCCACCCCATTTGACCTGGGCTTTTCGGGGGAGGTATAGCCCGGGCCCAACGGTGGAACAGCTAAGTGATAGACCGTGTTGCCACCGAAGGCCCCAGTCCCGGGAGGAGCCCCCGCATGTCCGATCAACCCGCGTTGGACGCACTACTGCACGAGAGCCGAAGGTTCCCCCCCTCCGAGGACTTCGCGAAGGCGGCCAACGCGCAGCCCGGCCTGTACGCCGAGGCTGACGAGGACCGCTTGGCGTTCTGGGAGAACGCGGCCAAGGCCCTGACCTGGGACGAGCCCTGGCACACCGTGCTGGAGTGGGACGCGCCGTTCTCCAAGTGGTTCATCGGGGGCAAGCTGAACGCGGCGGTGAACTGTCTGGACCGCCACGTGGCGGCCGGCCGCGGGGACAAGGTGGCCTACCACTGGATCGCCGACGGGGACACCGACCGTCGCAGCATCACCTATGCCGAACTGACGAAGATGGTGTGCAAGGCCGCGAATGCGCTGACCGAACTCGGCATCCGCGCGGGTGACCGTGTCGCTATTTACATGCCGATGCTCCCCGAGACGGTCGCGGCGATGTTGGCCTGCGCCCGGTTGGGCGCGGCGCACACCGTGGTGTTCTGCGGCTTCTCCGCCGAGGCGCTGCGCGGCCGCATCCTGGACTGCGACTGCAAGGCAGTGATCACCACCGACGGGCAGATGCGGCGCGGTGCGGCGACGCCGGTCAAGGCCGCCGTGGATGAGGCGATAGCCGCGTGTCCGAACGTGGCGAACGTGCTCGTGGTGCGCCGCACCGGCGGCGAGGTGGACTGGACCGAGGGCCGCGACGTGTGGTGGCACGAGGTGGTGGACCGCCAGTCCGACTCCCACGAGGCGGAAGCCTTCGACGCCGAGAACCCGCTGTACATCATGTACACCTCGGGCACCACGGCGAAGCCGAAGGGCATCCTGCACACCACCGGCGGCTACCTGACGCAGTGCGCCTACACGCACAAGATGGTGTTCGACCTCAAGCCGGAGACGGACACCTGGTGGTGTGCCGCGGACATCGGCTGGGTCACCGGGCACAGCTACATCGTCTACGGGCCGCTGTGCAACGGCACCACCTCGATGCTGTACGAGGGCACGCCGCACCCGGCCGATCAGGACCGCTGGTGGAAGATCATCGAGGAGTTCAAGGTCTCGATCCTCTACACCGCCCCCACCACCATTCGCACGCTGATGAAGTGGGGCCACCAACTGCTCGAGCCCTACGACCTGTCCAGCCTGCGATTGCTCGGCTCGGTGGGTGAACCGATCAACCCTGAGGCCTGGATCTGGTACCGCACGTACGTCGGCGGCAACCAGACCCCGGTGGTGGACACCTGGTGGCAGACCGAGACCGGCGCCATCATGATCAGCCCGCTGCCCGGCGTCACGGCGAGCAAGCCCGGTGCGGCCATGCGCGCGCTGCCCGGCATCAACGCCGAGGTGGTGGACAACGAGGGCAAGACGGTGGGCAACGGCGGCGGTGGCTTCCTGGTGCTCACCGAGCCGTGGCCGTCCATGTTGCGCGGCATCTGGGGCGACCCGGAGCGCTACAAGGAGACCTACTGGGCCCGGTTCTCCGACCAGGGCTACTACTTCGCCGGGGACGGCGCCAAGCTGGACGACGACGGCGACCTGTGGCTGCTGGGCCGGGTGGACGACGTCATGAACATCTCTGGGCACCGCATCTCCACCACTGAGGTGGAGCACGCCCTGGTCGGTCACCCCTCGGTGGCTGAGGCCGCCGTGGTCGGGGCCACCGACGCGACCACCGGGCAGGCCATCGTCGCGTTCGTGACGCCGAAGGGCAGCGTGGCCGACAGCGAGAGCTCCGGTGACGAGTTCGTCCAGGCGTTGCGCAATCACGTGGCCAAGGAGATCGGCCCGATCGCGAAGCCCCGGCAGATCCTGGTCACCCCGGAGCTGCCCAAGACGCGCAGCGGCAAGATCATGCGCCGGTTGCTGCGGGACATCGCGGAGAACCGGACGCTGGGCGACGTCACGACGCTGCTCGACCCGAGCGTCACCGACGCCATCCGGGGCCGCATGTCCGAGGGCACGGCGGGCGACGAGGCGTAGCACGTAAGTTGCTATAAACTGTTAGTTATTCACGATTAACTGCGACCCAGGGACGGCTGTCATGACCTCCGTTGCCGATCAACCCACGGGCACCGTGGCCGAGTTCAGTGCGCAGGAAGCGACCGATCTGGTCGCCCGCCTGCGCGCGACGCATGCCACCGGCCGCACGCTGTCCTACGAGTGGCGGCGTCGCCAGCTCGAGGGGATCGTCAAGCTGGTCAGCGAGCGCGAGTCCGACCTCGCCGAGGCACTGGCAGCCGACCTGGGTCGCACCCCGCACGAAACGTGGTTCGGCGACGTGGCCTCCACCGTGGGTGAGGCCGAGTACGCCATCAAGCACTTGAAGAAGTGGATGCGCGCGAAGCGGGTCGGCGTGCCGTTGTCGTTGATGCCGGGCAAGGCGGCCTACCACTACGAGCCGCTGGGCACCGTGCTGATCATCGGGCCGTGGAACTACCCCTTCTACCTGACGCTGGGCCCGATGATCGGCGCCATCGCGGCGGGCAACTGCATGGTGGTCAAGCCCTCGGAGCATGCCCCGCGGGCCTCGGCCACCCTCGCCCGGCTGATCCCGGAATACCTGGACTCCTCGGCGATCGCGGTGGTGGAGGGCGAAGCGGCGGCCACCACCCGGCTCATCGAGGCGAAGATGGACCACGTCTTCTTCACCGGTGGCACGGAGATCGGGCGCAAGATCGCCCAGGCCTGCGCGCCGCTGCTCACCCCGTGCACGTTGGAACTGGGTGGCAAGAGCCCGGTCATCGTCACCAAGAATGCCGACCTGAAGGTGGCCGCGCGGCGCGTCGCGTTCGGCAAGCTGCTCAACTCCGGGCAGACATGTGTGGCGCCGGACTACCTGTTGGTGGAACGCAGCGTGCGGGAAAAGTTCGCCGAGTTGCTGCAGGCGACGATCTCTGAGTTCCGGGCCGGTGAGCCGGACACCCAGCGCATCGTGAACGGTCGCCAGTTCTCCCGGCTCAAGGGCCTGTTGGACGGCCAGCAGGTCCTCGTCGGCGGCAAGGAGAGCGCCGATCACACCGCCCTGGAGCCGACCGTCGTGCTCAACCCCGATCGGGCATCAGATCTCATGCAGAACGAGATCTTCGGCCCGATCCTGCCGATCATCGACGTGGACTCGCTGGACGAAGCGATCAAGCTGGTCAACGAGGGCGACAAGCCGCTGGCGGCCTACATCTTCAGTAACGACAAGCGGGAGATCCAGCGGGTGTTCACCGAGGTGCCCTGCGGTGGCGCGGTGGCCAACCACATCGCGGTGCACGTGCTCGCCCCGCAGCTACCGTTCGGCGGCGTGGGGGCCAGTGGCACCGGTGCCTATCACGGCAAGTGGGGCTACGAGGCGTTCAGCCACCGCAAGGCCACGCTGATCATGCGCACCCGGCCGGACCTGAAGATGGTGTACCCGCCGTACTCGGAGCGGGACAAGAAGCTCCTGCGCAAGCTCGCCTAGCCCGACCCGTACCGCCGAAAGCGCAGAACCGCTCGTAAAACGGCCTGTTTTTACGCGCGCTACTGCGCTTTCGGTGTTAAACGGGGGCGACGGCGGGCGCGCCGATGAGCACGTGCAGGGCCATGGATTCCAGTGTGCGGCCGAGCGTGTCCGCACTCAACCGGGTCTGGAACTCGGTCGCCGATTGGATCAACGCGATCGCGCCCTGGCACATGGTGCGGGCTTCCTCGACGCTCAGCTCCGGGCGCTGCTGACGCAGCGTGCGTACCCATTCCTCGGTGTAGAGCCGCTGCAGGTAGCGCAGGCGGTGCCGGTCGCCGGGAGGCAGGCTGCGGAACTCGGTGCGCCAGGTCTGAATGTTCGCGCCGTGGTTGAGCACGAACTGCACGTGGTTTGCCACCATTGCCTGCAGCGCCTCGACCGGATCGTTGATGGAGCGCACCAGGTCGACCGCGTCCTCCAGGTGCGCGGTGATCGCGTCGTCGAGCACCGCGATCAGCAGTGCTTCCTTACTGGGGTAGTGGCGGTAGAAGGCGGGGCCGGTCAGGCCCAGTTCGCCGCTGATGTCGTTGATGCCGACCGCGTGATAGCCGCGCCGGGCGAACAGCCGCGCGGCCGCGGTCATGAGCTCCCGTTGTCGCGGGGTGCGGTTGCCAGTCGGGTGATTCACAACTAACACGCTAACACGCCCCACAAGGCCGGCCGATCCCGCCCTTCAGATTCAACCGCTTACAGGCATTTGACCTGCATAAATGAGCTTGCCGCCGCGACCGGGCCGAGGAACGAAAGGGGACGCGGTGGCACGGATCGGTTGACAGCAATGTTAGTAGCGGTTAGCGTCTGGACATTCCCCCAGTGCCTGCGAGAGGGCAGACAGCTATGTCGACTAGAACCAGGCCCCGTCGGCTGATCACAGCCGTCGCGGCCACCGTCACGGCGATGGCGTTGATCGCCGGTTGTGGCGGGTCCCGAGTGGCCTCGAGTGCCGACACGGCAACGCAATCCACGTCCGGCGACACCGCCGCATCGAGCACGGACAGCGGCGCGGCAGCCAACACCGGCGCCGCAGCTTCCACCGATACCGGCAGCGCCCCGGCTGCTACCGACACCGGCAGTGCGCCGGCGGCGAGTTCGACCGTTGCCAATGCCGCTGCTCCTGCGGCCGCCACGAACACCGACGCTGTTACCAAGGGCGCCGCCACGTCCACCAAGGCGGCCGCGAAGGGCGCCACGAAGACCAGCGCCGCCGGCGCGGCAGTCAACAACGCCAAGCTCGCCGGCGCGGGCGCGACGGTTGCCCAGAATGTGGCCAGTCAGCAGATCTTCGGCGGCAAGGCGCCCTGCCAGCCGGCCAACCTCAGCCCGATCAACATCGGAAACGTCTCGACGCTGTCCGGTGTGCTCGGCCAGCTGTTCGCCCCGGTCGTGCCGGGCCTGAAGACCTTCGTCGCCGCGCAGAATGCCTGCGGCGGTCTGAACGGTCACCCGATCAGGCTGTTCGTCGAGGACGACCAGGGCGACCCGTCGACCGCGGTCACCAAGATCAACGACGAGATCAAGAACGCCAAGGTCCTGGCTTTCGTCGGCAACATTCAGGTGCTCACCGTGGACGCGGTCGTCGCCACCATCAAGCGGGCGGGGATCCCGGTCATCGGTGGGGACATCACCAACAACACGTGGTTCAGCAACCCGCTGATGTTCCCGCAGGGCTCGCCCCCGCAGGCCATCTCCTACGGGTACACCGTGGCCGCCACGGACTACTTCAAGAAGAAGAGCCTGGGCGACATCTGGTGCCTCGAGGTACCGCAGGCCTGTGCCCAGATCGACAAGGCCTTGAAGGAGATCGGGCCCCAGGTCGGCGTCAACGTGGTCAAGACCACCCAGGTCTCGATCACCTCGCCGAGCTACACGACCCAGTGCCTGGACTTCAAGAACGCCGGTGTCGAGGTGCTTGCCATGACCTTCGACGCGGCCTCGCAAAACCGGCTGGCCAAGAGCTGCGACCAGGTCGGGTTCCACCCGAACTGGGCCGCTTACCCGCTGGGGGTGGGTAACGAGAAGCAGTTCCTCGGCAGCCCCCTCCTGGGCAACACCTACGTTCCGCTGAACACCTTCCCGTGGATGGGCAACGAGACCCCGGCCGAGCAGTACTACCAAGCCTCGGTGAAGAAGTTCAACCCGGGATTCACCTCGGGTGACGCGGCCAGCCTCGGCTGGACCGCTGGTGCCCTGCTGGTCGCGGCGTCGACCAACCTGTCGGCGAACCCGAG
>DASXPS010000188.1 GCA_036493475.1 Sporichthyaceae bacterium
GGTACGCCAGGTGCACGCCCCGGATGCCGATGTCGAGCACGTCCACGTCGGCCGGGACGGGCACCCCCTGCATGCGGCGCACGACCTCGGAACCGAAACCGTCATCGCTCAGGAAGATATTGCCGACGCCGGCCACCAGCATCCGTCGCTCGCTCACCGGCGGACCTCGATCGAGGATTCGTCGCGCAGCGGTTCGACCTCGTCCGGGGCGAAGTAGAGGAACCGGCCCTGGGCCCGGGCGATATCGGCGAGCTCGGGGTCGTCGTCGAGGGTGACGCCGAGGTGCTGCTGACCGTCGACGTCGAAGAACACGGCTTCCACGGTGGCAACCTTGCCGCGCATGAACAGGTCCTGGGCATCGGTGCGCCGGTTGCCGGGCCGCAACCGGACGGAGCTGCCGCGGCCCACCCGAACGCCATCGATGAGGATCGAGTCCGTGTCCGGGTTGACCGAGGCGTCCGCGCCCGGGTCCCACCACGGCGCTGAGGGAACCAGGTAGGTCGGGGGCTCGTCCGGTTGCGAGGTGGCCGGACCTTCGCCGGTGACGTGGCGCAGGTAGCGCAGCGCGCCGTGCAGGCGATCGAGCTGTTCCTGCGGCAGCGAGTCGACCCGGTCGATGAGTTCGGCGGACCGCGGGTCGGTGGCCCGCGCCTCGGCCTTCTCCTCGTCGGTCAGCGTCATGGTGCGCAGGATCAGGATCTCGTCGATCTCGGTGGAGTCGTAGAGCTCACCGGGGCTCTCCGGCGCGATCTCGGGCTGGTCGCCGAGGATGATCGGTGAGGCCAGCACAACCCGCTCCCCGTCCGCGAGGACCGGCCAGGAGCCCTCGTTGCGGCAAGCCTTCACCTCGGGCTTGGCCCACTCCGGTGGGTCGGTCATCGACAGGAAACGGCCACGGTCGAGGGCAAACATCGTGTGCGCGGAAACCAGTGCGTGCCGCAGCGCGAGGTCGCGATCGGGCGCCGTGGTCTCGGTGCGGTTCTCCACCTCAACGGTGAGGCGCAGGGCACCGTACGGGCCGGGCAACTCGGTCACCGCAAGGACGATCGCGCCGCGGACGGGCAGCGTCTGCCGGGATACCTCGCCGTCGATCGCCAGCGCGCCCGCGAACTCAAAGGACTCGGTGTGCGGGCCGGCGCGTAGGGCGTTGACGGACACGGTGACATCGACCTGGCGCTCAGCTGTCTCATCCCAGTCCGGCGCGTCCCCACCACTGCGATGCGCGACGTGCAGGAAGCGCAGCGCCAGCGTCAGCTCGGCGCTCGCCTTGGCCTCGAACACAATCTCAGTGCGGGTCGCGCATCGCTCGGAGGAATCGGCGGCCACGTACCCGGGCGGCATGATCACGCCGAACTGCCACCGGGTCTGGTTCTTCGACGAGGACGCCCGATACGGATAGAGCACGTACCCCTCGTACAGCACGGCATCAGCGACCTGACGGGCCGTCGCGAACACGTCCTGGCTCATGGCACCTGCTCCCCCGGCAACGTCCCGGCGGCCAGCAGGGAGTCCGCCAGCAGGGCCTCGATGGTCTGCTCCCAGGTCGCCAGCGCGCGGACGTTCTTGTATGCGCCGAGTGCCTCCAGCGTCTCCCGACTCAATCGCAGCCAACCGCCGTTGGGGAAGAAGCGGTCCATCATTGCCCGCCACTCGGTGACCGGCAGCCGGTATTCCGACTCGAGGTTCCAGGGCACCTGACTGACGCTGAACCCGGTGTCGCCCTTGGCAATCGCCGTGCCGCTGAACAGCAGCAGGAAGGGAATCTCGCCTTCTTGCAGCGCATGGAAGTAGCTCGTCGCGGCGACCTCCAGGTCATAGGTGCACGGGACGTGCAGGTCGACCTCGATGTCGCCGGTGAAGCTGGGCACCATTACCGAGGCCATGGCGAACTGCAACGGCTTGAGGGTGTCCGCGTAGCGGCTCGGATCGCCGAACAAATCGTTGAGTCTCGCCGCCTCGACCGGGGCGTAGCGACGCTTCTGCGGCTCGATGCGGATCTGCACCCGCAGCGCGAGGGCGTGCATCCGTTCGCCGGTCGCCTCGTTCACCCGCAATCGGAACACCAGCGTCGGCCCGGCGGCATACGGGTCGGAGCTGACGTCGATGCACGCGAAGCGCAGATCAACCACGGTCCGCCCCCGTCCGGACGTCCGTGTCGGGCGTCAGCGGACGAGACCGCTTGGCCATCCGGCCAAAAAACTCCGCGATGTCCGCGCGCGCCTCGGGCCCGCCGTCGAAGCCCGTCCAGTGCATCCGGATCAGCCCGACCAATTCGTAGCACGCGTCGATCGGCACGAGATAGCTCGCGTTGCCCTCCCGGGTGCGATGCACGATCAGCGCCTCGACGTCCGGGGTCAACGCGGCCGCCAACGGGTTCTCCCGCACGATGGTGTCCCAGGCAGCGAGATCAAGCAGGCACTCGGTGGCACCGGCCGGGCTCGGGTACTGGGCAATCACGCGCTGTTGGGCGGAGTTGTGGAAGAAGAACGCCATGGAGACCGGGACCTGTAGCTCCTCCCACTGACCCTCCGTCAGTTGGAAATCCGGGTCGACCAGGTAACGGTCGGGCACCGACCGGTAGTTGCCCCGACCGGCACCGTCGTGGGTGAACAGCAAGAAGCAGGCCCGGCAGGTGCACATCAGGCTGCGGGTCTCGATGTTGACCACGTGCGAGTGCCCGATGGTCATGTCCGCGTTGCACATCTCGCAACCCTCACCGCGCGGGCGGGGCTGGCTCAGCGTGAACGGCAACGCCGAGCCGGTGGGCCCGACGAACCGTCGCAGACCAGCCGCGCCCCTCATCACACTGCCGCGGGGATCAGGGCGATCCGGATCCCGGAGACGTCGTCGAGCAGCGGCAACGGATCCAGATGCAGACGCGGCCGATCGAGCGCCCGGCCGGCCAACCGCGCGTCGTAGCGCACCCCGCAAGAGACGCAGGTGAGCACGTCACCGTCCAGTGGGGTCGGCTCGCCGGCCAACGACCGATCGCACGACGGGCAATGCTCGGCGTAGGCGTAGTAGGTCTCGCCGAGTCGGGCCATCAGCACCGTGCGGCCCTCCAGATCCGCCAGTGCGGCGAAGCCCTCGGCGGGCAGGTCGCGGGCGGAGGGATGCAGCCACACCGGGGGGAGCGCCGGCGTCGAGGTGGTCACTGGGGTGTCCGAGCCCGGCCGACGGCCGATCTGCAGGAGCTTTTCCGGCACGGCCGTCTGCCCCTCGACCTCGATCCCGACCAACTCCGGTGCCGCGCCGAGCACGGCATCGGTGATGGTCAGTTTTACCGTGACGGTGGAGGACGGGCAACCGCTGCAGCTGCCGTCCAGCCGCAGGTGGGCCACCCCGGCGTCGTCGACGCCGAGGTAGTCCACCCCGCCGGAATGCGAACCGAGGTAGGGCCGAACCTCGTCCAGCGCCCGCTCGATCCGTTCGTCGGCGGAGAGTGGATGCAGCCCGTGCAGGATCAGCTGGGACTCCACCAACCGGTCACCGGTCAGTGCACCGATCACCTCCGGTGCGTCCTCGACGAGGATCCCCACGATGTGCGCGAGCCCCTCGCCGTAGAACGCAACGAGCTCGCGCACCAACTCCTCACCGGTGTCGGCCGTGGCCTGCCCGCCCTGCCGGTGCAACTGCGCCAGCAGGGCCTCGACGCGCGACCCCACATCGTTGCCGACCGCTGGCATGGTCAGGTCGCCAGCGTCTGCGGCATCGTGGCCGGGTTGTGGATCGTCTGGATCGTCTTTCCCGGGCCGAGATACATGTGCACGCCGCAGGGCAGGCACGGGTCGAAGCTGCGCACCGCCCGCATGATGTCGATGCCCTTGAAGTTGTCCGCAGAGTTCTCCTCGAAGATCGGGGTGTTCTGCACCGCGTCCTCGTACGGACCGGGCGTCCCGTACACGTCACGCACGCTGGCATTCCATGGCGTCGGCGGGTACGGGTGGTAATTGGCGATCTTGCCGTCCCGAATCACCATGTGGTGGCTGAGCACGCCGCGCACAGCCTCGGTGAAGCCACAGCTGAACGCCTCATCCGGGACCTCGAACGGGGTCCAGGTCTTGGTGTTCCCGGCCCGCACCTCGGCCAGCGCCATGTCCATGAAGTGCAGGGCGCACCCTGCCGCGTAGGCCTGGAAGTAGGTCCGAGCGCGGTTGCGCTCCAGTGCATTCGACCACTTCGGGATCTTCCATTCGAAGCTGGCGGCCGGCTTGAGGATCGTCTTGGGCAGGTTGATCTGCACACTGTGCCCGGTCGCCTTGACGTAGCCGCCGGCGTCAACGAGCCCGCCGAGAGCGGTCGCCCACAGACGCGCGATCGGGCCGCCTCCGGTGTCCGCCGCTAGGTGGTCCTTGCCGTCGAACCAGCGCGGCGACATGACCCAGCTGTACTTGTCGTCGAAGTCGCGCTTCTGCGGGTCCGGGATCGTGGTCTGGTTCCACGGGTGGTTGCGGTCGACAAGGTTGCCGAGCGCATCCTTCTCGACGAACATCGGCTGGTCCTCCCAGCTCTGGTAGTACGAACTACCGAGCAGGATGCGGATGCCGAGGTTGATCTCCACCAGGTCGTTCGTGTGCAGCTTGCCGTCGACAACGACGCCGGGGCTGACGAAGGCCTTCCGACCCCAGTGGGTCATGTTCTCGTACTTGAAGTCGCAGTGCGCCGGGTCGTTCAGGGCCCCCCAGCAGACCAACTGGGTGCGCCGGAAGCCGACCTGCTCGTAGCCGGGCAACGCTTCGTAGAAGAAGTCGAACAGGTCGTCGTGCAACGGCACGACCTTCTTCATGAACTCCACGTAGCGCATCAGCCGCGTGTAATAGTCCGTCAACAGTTGGATGGTCGGCGTGGTGCCGATACCGCCGGGGTACAGCGTGGACGGGTGGACGTGGCGACCCTCCATCAGGCAGAACATCTCGCGCGTGTAGCGGGAGACGTGCAGAGCCTCGCGGTAGAACTCACCGGACAGCGGGTTGAGCGAGCGCATGATGTCGCCGATGGTGCGGTAGCCGTGCTCGCCCGCATGCGGCGCCTCGGTGCGGTTCGCCAGTTCCAGGACACCGGGGTTGGTCTCGGCGACCATCTTCTCGCAGTAGTCCACCCCGACCAGGTTCTCCTGGAAGATGTTGTGGTCGAACATGTACTCCGCGGCCTCGCCGAGGTTGATCAGCCATTCGCCCAGCGCCGGCGGGTGCACCCCGTAGGCCATGTTCTGGTTGTAGACCGAGCAGGTGGCGTGGTTGTCGCCGCAGATCCCGCAGATGCGACTGGTGATGAAGTGCGCGTCCCGCGGGTCCTTGCCCTGCATGAAAAGGCTGTAGCCACGGAAGATCGAGGATGTGGAGTAGCACTCCGCGACGACCTTCTGCTTGAAGTCGATCTTCGTGTAGATACCCAGGCTGCCGACGATGCGGGTGATCGGGTCCCACGCCATCTCGGTCAGGTTTGACTGGTCGCTTTTGGCGCTGATGTAGCTACTGGGCTTGGTTGTGGTGGTCACTCAACTCACCGACCTTTCCGGTAGCCGGTTTTGAGTTCCGGGCCGCGTGCACGCCATGAGGGTTCCTTGTTGAGGGTGTTCATCGTGAATTTGCGCATCGTGCGGATGACCACGCCGTAGGCCCCGCTCGCGGTGGTGGAGACCTTGGCGCCCGGCGGTTCATCCATGAACGGCATGAACTTGTCCGGGAAACCGGGCATCGTGCAGCCGATGCAGATACCGCCCACGTTCGGGCAACCACCGATGCCGTTGATCCAGCCACGCTTGGGCACGTTGCAGTTCACGACGGGGCCCCAGCAGCCCAGCTTCACCAGGCAGGTCGGCTGCCCGTACTCGGTGGCGAACTGGCCCTGCTCGTAGTAACCGCCGCGGTCGCAGCCCTCGTGCACGGTGGCCTCGAACAACCACTTCGGGCGCAGTTCGCTGTCCAGCGGGATCATCGGGGCCTGCCCGGCGACCTGGTAGAGCAGATAGGTGATCGTCTCGGAAAGGTTGTCCGGGTGAATCGGGCAGCCGGGCACACACACGATCGGCAGGCCGGCCTTGGACTTCCAGTCCCAGCCCAAATAGTCGGGCACGCCCATCGCGCCGGTCGGGTTGCCGGCCATCGCGTGGATGCCGCCGTAGGTGGCGCAGGTGCCGACCGCGATGATCGCGGTGGCCTTGGACGACAACCGGTCCAGCCATTCGTTGGTGGTGCGTGGTTGGCCGGTCACCGGGTCGTTGCCGAATCCGCAGAAGTAGCCGCCGTTGTCCTTGTTCAACTCCTCGTTGGGGATCGAACCCTCCACCACGAGCACGAAGGGTTCGAGCTCACCGCGGTCGGCCTTGTGCCACCACTCGATGAAGTTGTCCGCACCCGTTTCCGGTCCGCACTCGAAGTCGATCAGTGGCCAGTGCACCGCGATCTTGGGCAGGCCGGGCAGCGCGCCCAGCACGATTTCCTCGATGCTCGGCTGGGTGGCCGCGGTCAGTGCAACCGAGTCGCCGTCGCAACCCAGACCCCCGTTCATCCAGAGGATGTGTACGACACCTTCGTCTGTCGCCGTCGCCATAACTGCAACCTCCCGGGCGCGCGATCGTTCCCCGTTCCCCGATCGTCGAATGTGCGGCACTCTACGCCGAATTTGGATCTCCACAAGAGCCAGATTTTCCATTTCTGTAAGGGAATTCTCCGCAAATACGGCCCCGCGAGAGTCCCCGAAAATCGGGGTCGCGGAGTCCGGAAATCCCGGAATCGGTTAGCCCGTCGCGACTGGACACAGCAGCTACGGTGCTGCGCATGACCGCGTTAGGACCGGAACAAGGTCGGATCGTCGTGCGCACCACTCGGGAGGGCGTGGCCGCCAAGGTCGGGCACGATCTGGAGATCGAGTTCGGCTCCTGGAGCGGCGAGTTGGAGCTGCCTGACGGTGACCCGGGCGCAGCCCGGGTATCGGCGCGCGTGCAGGTCAACTCGCTACGCGTGGTCTCCGGGGTCGGCGGCGTCGCGGCGCTCACCGATGGCGATCGGCAGGAGATCACCCGCAGCGCGCTGAAGGTGCTCGACGCGGATCGCCATCCGAATATCGAATTTCGCTCGGAAAAGGTGCGCTCGGACGGCGACGGCGGCGAGTTGACGGGCGCCCTGCAGATCGCCGGGAGTTCTGCCCCGTTGATCCTGCAGGTCACCGCCACCGGCCCACAGACATGGCGGGCCACCGGGACCATCCGGCAAACCTCGTTCGGCATCAAGCCCTACAAGGCCTTCCTCGGCGCACTGCGGTTGTCCGACCAGGTCGGGATCGAGGTGGATATCCGGCTATCGGGTGCATGAGCACAGCCGGCTTGGGGAGTGACGGAATCGTTGACCCCGACCCCTCCACGGGGAAACATGGGGGGTCCGTTCTGCGAAGGGTCGCGCAATGAGGCCGACACCGAACGAGATCAACCGGCAGCGGCATTGGGTCTGCGCGCTGCAACTGGCGGAACGGCGCCGGCATCTGGGGCTCACCCAGCTGGAAGTGGTCGATCGATTGACCGAACTCGGGGTCGGTGCCACCAACCGCACGTTGTCCGCGATGGAACACGGTCAGGGCATCGACATCGGGCGGCTACCCGAACTGGCAATCGCTCTGGAATGCACGGTCACCTACCTATTGGGGCTGACCACAGATCCGAACCGGTGGATCCCGGACGACGGCACCGTGCCGGCCGAGCCCATCGAAGCGGCCCGGACCACGCCGGGCGATCAGGGATGCTGGCTGCATTACCCGAACGACGTGGACACGCCGACACACGGCAGTTGGCACCACGGGGTGTGGCACCACACCGCGGGCCACCAGCACGAGGCCGCCATGCCGCTGCCCACCGGGCAGCTGACCGCCAACGCCCGACCCAGCCTGCAACGCTTCGCCGGCCACGCCGAGACCGAGGTCGAATGCACCCCGGTCCGGCCTCGGGCCGGCCATGCATGAGCTCTCGTTGTGCGGCGCGATAGCCGAAATCGCCTCGCGGCGGGCCGGTGATCGCCGGGTCGAGGTGGTGCATCTGCAGATCGGGCAACTGCGCCAGGTGGTGCCCGAAGCGCTGACGTTCTGCTGGTCGATGCTCACCGAGAACACCAGCCTGGACGGCTCAACACTCGACGTGGACCGTGTTGCCGCGGTGCTGATCTGTCGCATGTGCGGTGTCCGCAGTGCTCTTGCCGAGCCGCTGGCGTTGGTCTGTGCCGGCTGCGGGGGTCTGGACGTCGGAGTCGAGGCCGGCGAGGAGTTCGCGGTGACGGCCCTTGATCTGGTGCCGGTCTGAACAGACCCGGAGGTGACAACGATGGGCCGCTTCCATCGGCACGACGGACCGGACGGCCATGGGAATGCCCATGCACACGACCACGACGGCGCACACACCCACGACGTCGGTGACCTGTCCGGCTACGCCACCGCAACCGAACGTGTGACGGTGCTGGAGCGGATCTTCGACGAGAACGACCGGATCGCGGCCGCCAACCGGGCCGACCTCGTCGCGGCCGGCGTGTTCGCGGTCAACCTGATGTCCTCCCCCGGCGCCGGCAAGACCACGCTGCTCTGCGAGACGTTGGCCCGACTGGCGGGCAAGCTGCGGATCGGCGTCGTCGAGGGTGACATCGAGACCAGCCTGGACGCCGACCGCCTGGCCGGCCTCGGTGCGGTCGTGGAGCTCGTCAACACCGGCAACGGCTTCGGTGGTGAGTGCCACCTGGACGCCCCGATGGTCCGCCGCGCGCTGAGCAGACTCCCGCTGGACGACCTCGATCTGATGCTCATCGAGAACGTGGGCAACCTGGTCTGCCCCGCGGAATTCGACACCGGCGAGCAGCTGCGGGTGATGGTCTACTCCGTCACCGAGGGCGAGGAAAAGCCGTTGAAGTATCCGGTGATGTTCCGCTCGGCCGACCTGGTGTTGGTCAACAAGGTGGATCTGCTACCGCACCTGGACGTCGACATGGCGCTGTTCGAGGCCAACCTGCGCCGGATCAACCCGACGGTGCGAACGCTGGAAATCAGCGCGCGCACCGGGCTCGGCATCGACGACTGGTGTGCGTGGCTGCTGGAACACACGATTCCGGTAGCCGCCGGACCGAGCTGATCAAGGCCGGCGAGACGTTGCGCCCATCGGCGCAACCATGGAGCGCACCCGGGCCAACATGTCGATGACCGACCCGGGCTTGTTGTCCCCGGGATCAAGCAATCGCTCGCCGATTGCCTTCAAGGAGTACCCCGCGTGGTGCCGCAGAGCGGCCGTGAGGTCAGCGACCTCCTCGGAGTTCCGGACGGCCTTCAGCGCGTCAACGACCTCCTCCGCGGTCTGGCCGCCCCGGGCGCAGGTCAGCCACCCGGCGCAGAATGCTAGAAGGAACCCCACGGTCACGCCTCCTGGAACTGTCGGGCCGTGCCCTGGTCGCGGTGAGACGGAACTGCACGCTGACCTCAGGGTAGATCTTGAAGGCCAGGATCCAGGGCATCTCGATGCCGAACTCCCGCATGTCCACGTTCTCGCCACCCGTTGCGATCAAGGTGTTCTCGTCGGGCATGGCGAGGTCGAGGAATCCCATCATGCGCCGCGTGGTGCCGGAGATGGTGAGGTCGCCCTCCGCCGCGAACCGCCCCCCACCACGGGGGTTCGCGGCGCACATCTCGACCGTGATGTTCGGGAAGCGCCGCTGGTCCAGACGCCGTTGCAGCTCGGAGTCGTAGAGCTTGTTGCCGGACTCGAGGGAGATGACGGGGATCCGCATGAACGCCGCCAGCGGCACCGCAGCATCGAGGTCGATCTCGGGCGTCGCGAACTCGGCATGGCCGTCGAGCGTCATCGTCCCGAAGGTGATGGGACCCGCCGTGCTCTGCGCCCCCACGAGGACGGCGCATTGCTCGCTCACCAAACGGAACGTTTCACGATCAGCCACGCGGTCACCCGCTTCCTGGCGTCACCGTAGTGCCCGTTTCGGCGGGCCGGTAAACGGCCGCGGTCGCCGTCAGGCGGTGAGCGCGCGGATCCGGCCGCCGATCTCCGCGGCCACCGGGTCGATGTCGGCGAGGGTGGACGACCCGGTGATACCCAGGCCCGCCAGTAGCTGGGGAATGGCCGCGGGATCGAAGCCGGTGGTCTGGGTCAGCCGCTCCAGATCGCCGACGAGCTTGATCCGCCCACTGAGGAACGCGCCGAGCGCCGCGTTGGGCTTCTGGGTGACCAGCAGGTCGTAGGCGGTCTGGTAGTCCAGCGTCACGGTCAGGTCCGGATCGGGCAGCGGACCGACATTGAGCGCCAGCCCGGGACCACCGGTGTCCGCGTGCGCGAGCACCACGCCGTCCGTGGCCACCTCCGCCGGCACGCCGGTGACCTGCAGGTTCACCCGCAGTGGTGGCACCGGCACCTCGGGCAGCTGGTCGACGTACTCGTCGCGCACGGCCATCACCGACTGGATCCACTCCGTGGACAAAAACGGCTGCCCCATGTCTCCTCCGAGCCTGCGGCACGACGGGGGATGCACTTTACCTACCGCAAGTCGGATTACTTCACCGGCCACGGCGGAGCCAAGCGTGAGCATCAGCCCAGGTAGATAGCACTGTGCCCGAAAAATCTGCTTCGGGAGGGCTACAAACCTACTCAACATCGGGTTATTGTGCATCTGGGAGCTATGGTGCGTCCAGCACCTAACAGGACAAATGTACGGCGGCACTCGGGAGGTCGGGATGGGAACGCGCAACCCGACCGCCGCCGGCCCGCCGACCGCCGGCGCCGGCACACCCCCGCGGCGCCGGCCCGGTCGGCCGGTCGGGTCCACGGCCGGGCGCTCCGTGCGCCGCGAGGAGTACCTCGAGGCGATCATTGACGCCATCCGCCGCCTCGGCCCCGAGGCGACGCTGGCCGAGTTGGCCGCCGGCGCCGGGATGAGCAAGCCGGTGCTCTACGACCACTTCACCGACCGGCTCGGCCTCACCGCCGCGGTCATCGGCAAGTTGAGCGAGACCGTCGCCGCCGACGCCGTGCTGGCCGTGCTCTCCGGTGGCGCACCGGAGCAACTGATCGCCAAGGCCTTCGATGTGTTCGTGGCGTTCGTGGAATCCGAACCGCAGATCTACGGCTGGGTGCTGCGCGGGGTGCACGACCTGCCCGCCGCCGGGCTGAGCGAACTGCCCATGGCGATGGCCGCGGGCGGTCACCTGTCCATGGTCATCGGCTCGGTGATGCGCGGCGCGGGCGTGGACTCCGGTGCGGCCGAGCCGTGGGCGTTCGGGATCGTCGGCTTCATGCTCTCCGCCACCGAGTGGTGGCTGGTGCGTCGCGCGATGAGCCGGCAGGACTTTGTCGACTACGTGGCCAAGTTCGTCTGGGGCGGGTTGTCCTCCAGTGGTATGGAGCGCATCGATGTGGTCGCGGTGCTGTCCAACGTGCCGGCGATGATCGAGGCGGCGCGGGCCGTGGTGGACAGTCCTGAACTGCACCCGCAGCTACCGAGGGGGCGCACGTCATGAGCAGGACTGCGCCTCCGCCGCTGCCGGATCTGGATGAGCTGGCCACCACGTCGGAGTGGATGGCCGGACGAGACGGCCTGGACATCGAACTCGACCAGCTGCGCGGGCACGCCGAGCGCGCCCTGCCGCGGATCCGCGAACAGGCCGCGTCGTTGGCCAAGCCGCGCTGGTCGCGACACACGGCGGGCGCCGTGCTGCGTACCCTCCTGCGCTTCTGCTGGTTCTCCCTGCTCGGCCTGTTCGACGCGGGACGCAAGCGGCACGGGTCGGCCGCGGTACGGCGGGCGCAACAGTTGGTGCACGCCGGTGGCCCGGCATATGTGAAGGTGGGTCAGTCCATCGCCACCGCACAGGGTCTGCTGCCCGACGAGTGGGTGGCCGCCTTCGCATGGTGCCGCGATGAGGTGCCGCCGATGCCCGACGGCGAGGCGCAGCGCGCGGTGGAGTCCTCCCTGGGTCGGCCGATTTCCGAGGTGTTCCGCTCCTTCGACCCGGCCCCCAAGGCTGCGGCGAGCATCGCGCAGGTGCACGAAGCCGTGCTGCTGGACGGCACCGAGGTCGTGGTCAAGGTGCAACGGCCGGGGTTGCGGCGCCGCTTCGGCGCGGACTTCCGGGTGATGTCGGTGCTCACCGCGGCAATCAACAAAGTGAGCGCGTCGGCGCGGATGAGCAACGCCACCGAGATCCTGCCGCTGGCCGGCGAGTTGGTGCTGGCCGAACTGGACTTCCGCCTCGAGGCCCTGAACATGATGCACATCGCGGTGGCCAGTGAGCACGCCGGCACCGGATTCGTCCGCGTGCCCCGGCCGATCCCGGGTCTGGTGACCACCGAGGTGTTGGTGATGGAGCGGGTACCGGGCGTGCCCTACACCGCGGCCCGGCAACGCTACGGCGATGCGATGGACGGCGCGGCACTTCTCCGTCTGGCCGTCTCGGGTGTGCTGGAACATGCGTTGATCTACGGGGTTTTCCACGGTGACCTGCACTCCGGCAACGTGCTGGTGACCGAGACCGGCACGATCTCGCTGGTCGACTACGGCGTGTGCGGGCGGATCGACGCCCGCGAGCGGGCGCTGTTGGTGCGGCTGTTGGTCGCAGCCATGCAGCAGGACTCTCGCGGCCAGATCATGGCTGCCGCGGAGATGGGTGCGCTGCCCGAGGGCGTCGACCTGGAGGCCGCGGTGGCCGAGCTGGACAAGTACCAGTCACTGGTCCTCGAGTTCACCGACGCCAGCTTCGACTCGCTGGACCTGACGCTGATTACCGGTCAGATGCGTGCGGTGATTGCGTCGCTGCTCAAGTTCGGTTTCAAGGCACCCAAGGAACTGGTGCTGTTCTCCCGCAACTTGCTCTACCTCAACGGGTTCGCGACGGCGCTCGCGCCCGAGACCCACATGTTGCGCGAAATGGAAGCACTGCTGGCGTACATGACCGGAAAATACCCCCAGGAGCTCACCACGATCCTGTTGGGCGCCATCGTCAAACCCGCCGGAGAGGCCACGGCATGACCAATCGTCTGCGGACTCCGCTGTACGCCACGCTCACCTGCACCGCGCTGGCCGGCACCCTGGGGCTCGGCGCTCTGGCGGCCGCGCCGGCCTCCGCAGCGACCGCGTTCGTGCCCGGCACCGGCACCTCCTCGGCCGGTGTGGCGCGCATCCAGTTGCGTTCCTCCGGCGCGGCCATCGGCTTCGGCTTGGGCGTCGCGCGCACTCGGTTTGCCGGTGCGCAGGGCAATGCGGAGGCGGCCAACGTCGACCTCGGCCTGTTCGACACTGTCTCCAAGGCCCCGCTGGCGTGCGGCTACTCCCCCGGCTCGATCTTCCCGGCCGGTTCCATGCCCGAGGCGGTCGTGGTGTCCTCCGGCGACGGCGCCGCCTCGCAACACACCGCATCCGCCGGCGCGGGCAGCCCCGTGCAGTTGGGCAGTCAGTACGGCGCCGCGGCACCGAACTCCTCGGCGCAGGCCGCGGTGGACGGCATGAGCATGGACCTACCGGGTGTCCTGCAGGTGATCGGCGGCACCGCGTCGTCTGCAGCCAAGCTGACGCCGGGTAAGCAACGGGATTCCTCGGCCACCAGCGCGGTCTCCACCCTGTCCCTCGGCGGCGGGCTGGTGCAGTTGTCCGGCATTCAATGGACGGCGGGCGATCACACCGGTGCGAAGACCGGCACCGACGGCGGGTTCTCTGTCTCCTCGATCACCGTCGGCGGCCAGACGTTGCCCACCGGCGACCCGACCCAACTTCAGTCCGCGTTCGCCGCTGCGAACGGCGCGCTGACCCCGTTGGGCCTGTCGTTGAACATGCCCACGGTCACCCGCAGCAAGACGGGCGTGATCGTGTCCCCGCTGCGCCTGTCGGTGGCCGCCACCCCGACGCTGCGCCAGGCCCTGTCCCAGGCCCTGATCGCGCTGCAGCCGGTGCGCACCCAACTGCTCACCTTCGTCACCCCGCTGCAGGCGAGCCCGGACTGCGGCCTGGCCAAGGCGCTGGGCTTCGGCTACCTGGTGGCGGATCTGGCCACCCTGGTGCTCGGTGACGGCGGGGCGGTGGACCTGGATTTGGGCGGCACCCGGGCCGGCACCGACGGCACCGCGTACGCCAACCCGTTCGACTCCGGCTTCGGGCTGATTCACCCGCCGGCCCTACAGCCGCCCGGCCTGCCCGCATTGCCGGGGAACCCGCCCACGTTCGGGCAACCGGCCGTGCCGCAGACCACCCAATCCGCGACGGCGCCGACGGTGGCGCTGCACCCCGTCGCCATGACCCCGACCGCCGCGTCCTGTCGGTCCATCCAGGGTGGTGGCTGCACCACCGGTCACGGTCGGCTCGCCGCGTGGATCGCGCTATGCCTGATCGCCGCGTTGGCCGCCGCCGACCGGCTGCGCGCCCATCTCACCTGAGCCTGCATCTTCTTCGCCCGCCCGTCGCTGAACCGGAGGTCCCGCCATGAAGCGACCGCTCCGCAACCGCAACCTCGGCGGCGCACCGCGCCGGCTGCTCGGCGGCTACGGCCCGTTGCTCGCCCTGGCCGTCACGTTCCTGTTGGTGGTCACGCTGGTGCCGACCATCGCCCGGCAGACCACGGTGATGGCCGCGCAGAGCGACGACGCGGGTAGCGCCGCGGCCGGCGCCACCGTCGCGGGCGCGACGCCCGGCGCCGCCTTGGGTGCCGGGCCGGTCGCCAAGGGCAAGAAGGCTGCGCTGCCGGGCCCGGCCGGTGCGGTGGCCGCGGCCGGCCCTTGCGCCGACCGCACCGTGCAGGTGGTCGGGGACCCCTACTCCCCGCCGTGCATCGCCTGGCCCACGGGCAAGGAAAACGGCGGCGCGACCAGTCCGGGCGTCACCAAGGACACCATCCGGATCTCGTTCCGCATGCCGATTGAGAACATCAGCGACTACGAGAGCGTCATCCGCCAGCTCACCGGTGACAAGGGCGACGCGATCCCCACGCCCACCGAGGCCGACGTGCGGCGCACCATCCAGGACTACATCACCTACTTCGAGCGCAACTTCCAGACCTACGGCCGCAAGATCGATCTGGTCGAGTGGAAGGGCAAGGGCTCGGTGCTCAACGAGATCGTCGGAGCGGGCCAGGAGGCCGCGCAGGCCGACGCGATCCGCGCGGCGAAGGAACTCAAAGTGTTCGCCGACGTCAGCGCGTTCACCCAGCCGTACAGCGACGCGCTGGCCCGGCAGGGCGTGGTGGCCATCGGTGCGCCGTACATGTCCCAGCAGTGGTTCGCCGCGCACCAGCCCTACGCGTGGAGCCCGTTCCCGGACTGCACCTCGCTGACCGAAACCATCGCGGAGTACCTGAACAAGCGGGTGTTCGGCCACCCGGCCGATCACGCGGGCCCCGGCGTGGTCGGCAAGCAGCGGAAGGTTGCCCTGGTGGTTCCGGACAACCCCGAGTACCAGCAGTGCGCCGACGCCGGTGAAAAGATCATCGAGGCGGCGGGCAACAAGGCCGCGCGCTACAACTACACCCTCGACCTGGCCACCCTCTCCGACCAGGCGAACAACCTGGCCGCCAAGCTCAAGCAGGACGGCGTCACCACCATCGTGCTGGCTACCGACCCCCTGCTGCCCCTGCTGCTCACCTCGCGGATGAGCCAGCAGGACTACTACCCGGAGTGGGTGGTCACCGGTACCGCGTTGACCGATCTGGACGTGGTCGGACAGTTCTACGACCAGTCGCAGTGGAAGCACGCGTTCGGCATGAGCATGCTCGGTGAGCAGCAACCGCAGGGTGCCAGTTACGCCTACGCCGCAGCCAAATCGGTGGACCCGAACCACGAGCCGATCTTCGGCTCGGAGCTCATCTACTACTTCATGTACATGATCGCCACGGGCATCCAGATGGCCGGGCCGGACCTGACCCCGCAGACGTTCGCCGCGGGCATGCACGCCTACCCCGGCGGCACCGGACCCGCGGGCACCTGGGCCTACCCGAAGGGCGATTACAGCCCGTACCGGGACGCCCGGGAGATCTGGTGGGACCCGAACGGCAACTCGGTGTTCAACAACGCGCCGGGCCGCTACGCGTCGACGAACAAGCGCTACAAGCCCGGAGCCTGGCCGACCGGCCCGGCCGCCCCGCAGCAGCTCGCCCCGGCGCCGAAGGACGTCGCGACCAAGCCCGAGGACGCTCGATGAGTGAGCGCAACGAGCTCATCGTGAGCACGGGGCTATCGAGCCTCGTCGGCGCGCCGCGGAACGAGGCGCGTCGATGAGTAGCCACTTGCCGCTGGGCGTCATCCTGCTCGGTGCGTTGATCGGCACCGGGAACGGGTTGCTGGCCGTGGGCCTGGTGCTCACCTATCGCAGCCACCGCGTGGTCAACTTCGCGTTGGCCGGCATCGGTGGACTCGGCGCGGCACTCGCCATCGGTCTGCATCTGGGCAAGGGTGTGCCGTGGCCGGTGGCGATCCTGCCGGGCATCGCGCTGGGCCTGCTGTCCGGCGCCGTGGTGGAGCGCCTGGTGATGCGTCGCCTGGAGCACTCGCCGCGGCTGGTGGTCACCGTGGCCACCATCGGTTTGGCGCAGTTGTTCGCCGCCGGGCAGGCGGCCACCCCGCACCTGATGGGCGGTCCGGTGTTGGTGGGCGCGTTCCGCACCCCGCTGTCGCACCTGACCTGGCACGTGGATCCGTTGCTGATCTCCGGCAACGACCTGCTGCTGGCCGCGGTGGTGCCGTTCGTGCTGGCCACGTTGACCTGGTTCCTGCTGCGCACCGACTCCGGCATCGCGATCCGCGGCATCGCGGAGAACGGCGACCGGGCACGACTGTTGGGCATCCCCGCGCATCGATTGTCGTTGCTGGTGTGGACGGTCGCGGGCGGGCTGGCCGCGTTGACCGTGACGCTGCGCTCCCCGTCCGAGGGGCTCAACCTCTCCGTGGCCTCCTCCGGCCCGGAGGTCATGTTGCCGGCCCTGGCCGCGGCAGTGGTGGCCGGCTTCCGCTCGCTGCCCCGTGCGTTCGGCGCCGGGGTGGCGCTGGGCATCCTCGACCAACTGGTGCGGTGGAACACCGACAAGCAATCGGTCACCGCCGTGGTGCTGCTCGGCGTGCTGGGCGTCGCACTGCTGGTCCGCCGCCCGGATCGGGGGCGTGCGGAGGCCGCGGCGGCAGAGGGCACCTGGGTCACCACCGGCTCCACGCGGGCGTTGCCGGCCGCGGTGCGTGCGCTGCCGGAGATCCGGATGGCCGGACTCGGGCTCGCCCTGGCCTGCGCCGGTGCGCTGCTGGCCCTGACCCTGCTCGGGTCGCCCAGCCAGTTGAACATCGCGACCGTCGCGTCCTGCTATTGCGTGGTCGCGGTGTCCCTGGTCGTGCTCACCGGCTGGGCGGGCACGGTGAGCCTGGGTCAGATCGCCATTCTGGGTACCGGTGCGACGGTGGCCGGCGACCTGATGGCCAAGCACAACGTCGATTTCTTCGTGGCGATGATCGCCGGCGGGGTGGCCGGTGCGGCGATCGCGTTGCTGTTGGCCATCCCGGCGCTACGGGTGGACGGGCAACTGCTCGCGGTGGTCACGCTGACCTTCGCGGTCGCGGTGGACACCTTCTTCTTGAACCCGACGAACTTCCCTTCGCTGGTGCCGGGCGCCTTCGACCGGCCGGTGCTGTTCCAGCGTTGGGACATGCGCACCGACCGCGTGCTGTTCCTGATCGGCCTGGCCCTGGTCGCGCTCTCCATCGTGGTGGCGCGCAACCTGTCCCGCGGCCGCACCCGGCGCACCATGATCGCGGTGCGGGACAACCCGCGGGCCGCGGCCGCGGCGGGCGTGGACGGCATCCGGTCCAAGCTGTCCGCGTTCGTGATCTGCGGCGTGCTGGCGGGCATGGCCGGCGCCGTGCACGCCACCGCACTCGGCGCGGTCGGCCTGCACACCTACAACACCTCACTGTCGCTGTTCGCGTTCACCACCGTGGTGATCGGCGGGGTGACCTCTGTCGGTGGCGCACTGGCCGCGACCACCGCGCTGTACCTGGTCATCTACTGGGTGCCGCAGCTGCAGCTGGTGGCCACCGGGGCCGGGGTGCTGGTCGCGCTGTTGCTGCTGCCCGGCGGCATGGCCCGCGCGGGCACGGGCATACGCGACCGGTTCGCGCTGCTGGTGGCACGCCGGCACGGCGTGGAATGGGACGCTGACGCCGCGTCAGCTCCGTTGCTTCCCGAGCAACCCACTCCCCGGCGCGGTCGGGCGGCCGCACCGGCCGAGGGCATGGCACTGTCCTGCCGGGACATCGAGGCCTCCTACGGCCCGAACCAGGTGCTGTTCGGCGTTGACCTGGACATCACGCCCGGCGAGGTGGTGGCGCTGCTCGGCACCAACGGCGCGGGCAAGTCGTCGCTGCTGCGGGCATTGTGCGGCCTGCTGCCGCCCTCACGCGGACGTGCGGTGTTGGGCGAGCTCACGTTGGACGGACGCGGACCCGAGCGCATCGCGGCCGCGGGCCTGGCCATGATGCCGGGCGGGCGGGGCATCTTCCCGACGCTGAGCGTCACCGAGAACCTGCGCCTGGCCACCTGGATGGTCCGACGCGACGCCGCCGCGGTCGAGGGCGCGCGACGCACGGCACTGGAGATGTTCCCGCCGTTGGCGGCCCGGCTGGACACCCGTGCGGGTGACCTGTCCGGTGGCGAGCAGCAGATGCTCTCGCTGGCCATGGCCATGGCGGTCAAGCCGAAGGTGCTGTGCATCGACGAGTTGTCGTTGGGTCTATCGCCGGCAGTGGTCGGGCAATTGGTCGACGTGGTGCGCGACATCAACGCCGACGGGGTCACCGTCGTGGTGGTGGAGCAGTCGGTCAATGTGGCGCTGCTGCTGGCCGAACGCGCCGTGTTCATGGAGAAGGGCCGGGTGCGCTTCGCCGGCCCTACCGGCGACCTGCTGAACCGTCCGGACATTCTGCGCGCGGTGTTCCTCGGCGCAGCGGCGGAAACCGCACCGACAAAAACTCGCGACCTGGATGCGGACGCCCCGGTCGTGCTCGAGGCGCGCGGGCTGACCAAGCGCTTCGGTGGCGTCACCGTGGTCGACGGCGTCGACCTGGTGGTGCCCGCCGGGCACATCATCGGCCTGATCGGGCACAACGGTGCGGGCAAGACCACGGTGTTCGACCTGCTGTCCGGGTTCCTGGCCGCCGACGGCGGCAGCGTCTCCGTGCACGGGCGCGACCTGACCACCGCACCCGCCCACCAACGGGCGCTGGCCGGGCTCGGGCGGTCCTTCCAGGACGCCCGGCTCTACCCGTCGCTCACCGTGGCGGAGACGTTGGCGGTTGCGCTGGACCGGCACCTGGCCAGCCGGGACCCGTTGGCGGTCGCGCTGTGGCTGCCCGCCGCGTTCGACGTGCACGACGCGGTCAAGCTGCGAGTCGAGGAACTGCTCACCACGCTGGGCCTGACCCGCTACCGCAATCACCGCACCGCCGAGCTGTCCACCGGCACCCGACGCATCGTGGAGCTGGGCTGCGTGTTGGCGCAGTCCCCGGACGTGGTGCTGCTGGACGAGCCGTCGGCCGGCGTGGCGCAACGCGAGGCCGAGGCGCTGGTCCCGGTCCTGCACCGGGTGCAGGCGGAGTTGGGGTGCGCGCTGGTCGTGGTCGAGCACGACATGACGCTGATGTCGGCGCTGTGCGATTCGCTGGTCGCGCTCGAGGCCGGCCGGGTGATCGCCACCGGTACCCCCGCCGAGGTGCTCAGCCACCCCGAGGTGATCAGCAGCTACCTCGGCACGGACTCCGCGGTCGTCGCCCGCTCCGGACCGAGCATGGGCGCTGCGACTCAGTAGACGCTCAACTCGATGAGGTTGCCGTCCGGGTCGCGCAGATAGACGCTCTGCATCGGACCGCGGGCGCCGGTGCGGGAGACCGGCCCCTCCTCGATGGGCACGCGGTGGGCGATCAGTTCGTCGATCACGTGCTCCAAGCGTCCCTCGACGATCAGACAGAGATCAGCAGTACCGGGGCCTGGCCGGAGCGCCTTGGGTTCGAACTCGTGCCCGGCTACGTGCAGGTTGAATTTGCTCGCGCCGAAGTGCACCGCGCTGCGGCCATCGGAGAAGGTGACGTGCTCCATGCCGAGCACGTCGGAGTAGAAGGCCACCGTCCGATCCAGGTCGGCGACGGTCAACACAAGGTGGTCGATGCGGTCGACACGCATTTGCGTTTCCCACCCCGGCACAGTGCTCGCGGTCCTCGATGTGATCAGCTGGTAGCAAATCACGAGCGAGGGGACCGGCGTGAACCGCCTGCACCGTTACATCTGCGCCAGCGAGAAGTGGCGGACCAAGATGACCGGGCAGGTGCTGCCCTGGGCGCTGGGCGGCGTCGACCTCGGCGGCAACCTGCTCGAGGTCGGGCCCGGCCCCGGCATCACCACCGAGACGCTGCGCACCAAAGTCGAGCGAATGACCGCGGTGGAGATCGACCCGACGCTGGCCGCCTCGCTGCACTCGCGCATGGCCAACACCAATGTGACGGTGCTGCACATGGACGCCACGGAACTGCCCCGGCCGAGCCGGCCGTTCGACAGCGCCGCGTGCTTCACCATGCTGCACCACGTACCCAGCCCGGCCGCGCAGGATGCGTTGTTCGCCCGCATCGCTGCTGTGCTCAAGCCCGGCGGTGTATTCGTCGGCATCGACTCGCTGCCCTCGTTACGGTTCCGGCTGGCACACCTCAACGACACCATGACGCTGGTCGACCCCGATGGCTTGCCGGCGCGGCTGACCGCGGCCGGGTTCACCGACGTACAGGTGGAACAGACGCCCGGTCGGTTCCGATTCACTGCCCGCGCTGGGAACTGACGCGGCGTCAGATGTCAAGCGTCCACCAGCGCGGTACGCAAAGCGTCCAGTGACTCGGGTCGCACACCGTGGGCCAACAAGTAGCTTCGGGCGTCGGCGTGCGTCTCGCGCATCGCGTCCAGACTCGCCTGCATCACGTGCGGCGGGCTACCCATGAGCATCTGGGCGCGCTCGTCGGAGAGCCCCATGCTCGCGGCCTTGGCCAACATCCGCTCCCGGTCCTCCGGGGTGATCAATTGTTCGGTCCGCGCGTAGTCCTCGGCGACAACGTCATCGGGCACGCCGAGCGCGGAGAGCAGGATGCCGATGACCAGGCCGGTGCGGTCCTTACCCGCCGAGCAGTGCACCAGGCCGGGCAACGCGCCCGGCGCGGCGAGCATCTCGACCGCCGCCGCGATCTCCGCCGCGCAGACGGTGAGAATCTGCCCGTAGAGCGCTTCCAACGATTCGGCCTGCCACGCCCCGATGCGTTCGATGTAGATCGGGTTGCGGTGCGCGGTGAGCGAGGCGTCCTCGTCCAATTGCGGGGCGACGAGTTCGTCCGGGTCGCGCAGGTCGACGACCGTGCGCAGCCCGAGCGCGAGCATCTCCGCCTCGGTGTGCGGGCTCAACGCGCCGATGATGCCGCCGCGGAACAGCAGGCCCCAGCGGGTACGACCGCCGCCGGTCACCGAGTATCCGCCCAGGTCACGCAGGTTGTGCAGGCCGGCGACCCGGCGCAGCCGACCCTCCGGGTCGTCCACCGAGCCGCGCGCATTGGGGATCGAGTTCGAGTTCACGTGCAGTTCCGTCACCCCTCCAGCATGCGTTGCCGATGTGAACACCGTACAAACGGGTCACGAAGGCCGCGCCGGCCGCCGCCGGGGGGGGACATCCGCAACTGCCGACCAGGGTTGCCACCAGAGTGGCGACCTGACGCGGAAAATCGCCACTTCGGTGGCAACTATGTCTGTCAGTTGCGCGGCACAATCCCATAGCCAGACCCGACGTCGCGAACGGTGAGGTGCCCGATGTCCCTGTCCATCCCGGAGTTACTGGTCGAGTACGACCGGGCACTGGCGTACACCGACGACCTGTGGCGCGATCTCAAACCGGACGAGGTCCGCTGGCGCCCGCACGAGCAGTCCTCGGCGATCGGCTGGCACCTCGGCCATCAGGCGACCGTTGCACACTTCATGGTCCGTAACCTCACCGCCGCCGAGCCCAGCCCGGATGCCGACCTCGAACCGTTGATGGACTCCGCGACCCCGCAGCAGGTCCGCGGCGAGCTTCCCGACCTCGGCCGCCTGGCGGACTTCCGCAGCAAGGTCGCCGCGCGGGTGCACACCCGGATCGGCGACATTGCCGCCCGCAACGTGGACGCCCCGGTGCAGATGCAGGTCATCGCCTCGACGCTGCTCGTCGCGGTGATCAACCACGAGTACCAGCACAGCCAGTGGATCGCCGAGGTCCGTTCTCATGACCTGGGGCACGACCTGCCGGCGCGACCGGCCTCCGGCGCGCTGTGCGAATTGGACGGATACCTGGTGATCGGAGCCGCACCGCACGGCTGAGCCCAAGCAAGGATCAGCCGAACGGCCCATCAAGACTGACGATTAGTCCCCTCCCCGCCCCTGCCGATCTTGCCGATCCTCGAACCGATCGACGATCGGATGAGCGGGGGACACGGTGCGGGGACGAACGACGCTGGCGACGGTGGCGATGCTGGCCACGGTGTGGGCGGCACAAGGTGAGGCAATCGCCGCAACGACCACGGACCCCGGAACGGGGACCGGCACCGGCACCACCACCACCACCACCGGAACGGGGACCGGCACCACCACCACCACCGGAACGGGCGCCACCACCGGCACGGGCACCACGACGCCGGCCAAGCCGAAGCCGAAGCCCCTCAAGCTGACCAAGACGGTGCTGAAGTCCGTCGAGAAGAAGCTGGACGACCTCGGCCTTCCGGTGGGTACCGTCGATGGCGACATCAGCACGCGAACCGATCAAGCGCTGTGCGCGTGGCGGGACATGAACGGCCTCAAGATCACCCGCAAGGGTGTCGACGTCCCCCTGGCCACCTCGATCCTGGCCGCGACCAAGAAGCCGAAGGCCGACCGGCCCGATGGCATCTATGTCGACAAGACCTGCCAGGTGCTCATCCAGGTCGTCAAGGGCAAGTACAAGCGGATCGTGTGGGTCTCCACCGCCGGCCACGGCTATGACACGCCCAACGGCACCGGCAAGGTGTGGCGCAAGATCTCCGGCTGGCACGAGAGCAGCCTGTACGCCGATGCGTACATGTACGACTCGATCTACTTCCGCACCGACCGGCCCGGCATCGCCCTGCACGGCTCGGCGACCAACGACCTCGTGCACACCTACCCGGACAGCCACGGCTGTGTGCGGGTGTGGCGACCGGACATCGCCAAGGTCTTCGCCGAGACCCCGATCGGCACCCGGGTCAAGGTGTACGGCAAGTACTGACGCTCCATCAGCTCAGGCGGGCAGCAGTGCCTTGCCCCACCAGTCGCCGGGCCCGGTCAGCCCCGGCGGGCAGGCGAACACCGCACTGCCGGTGTGCCGGATGTACTCGTTGAGCGCATCATGCGCGCCGAGCCGACGCTGGATCGCCACGAACTGCTTGCCCGGGTCCTTCTGGTAGGCGAGGAAGAACAGTCCGGCGTCCAGTAGGCCGGTGGCATGGTCGATGCCGTCGGTGTAGGAGTAGCCGCGACGCAGGATCTTCTGACCGCCGTTGGTGTTGGGGCTGGCCAGCCGGATGTGTGCGTTCGCCGGGATGATCAACGCAGCGCCGGTCTTGGCCACCAGGTCGGGGACGTCGAACTCGCCCTTGCCGGTCAGCGGCGCCCCGGTGGTCTTGGTGCGACCGAACACCGCCTCCTGGTCCGACAGCCGGTCGGTATCCCAGGACTCGATGAGCATGCGGATCCGGCGGGCGACCAGGTAGCTGCCGCCCTTCATCCAGGCCTGGTCGGCCTCCTCGCCCACCCACACATAGGAGTCGAGGTCCTGCGCGTCCTCCGCCTTGATGTTGCGGGTGCCGTCCTTGAACCCCATCAGGTTGCGTGGGGTCTGCTGCGTGGCCGACGTGGAGGCGGTGCGGCCGAAGCCCAGCTGCGACCAGCGCATGACGGCGGTGCCACGTGCCAACCGGGCAAAGTTGCGAATGACGTGGAAGGCCACGGTGGGGTCGTCCGCGCAGGCCTGGACGCCGATGTCGCCGCCGCTGCGACTGGGCTCCAGGGCGCCGTCACCGGGCAGTTGTGGCAGCTCGGCGAGCGCCGCCGGTCGGTGCGCGGCCAGCCCGAAGCGCTTGTCGAACAGCCCCGGGCCGAATCCGACGGTGATGGACAGCCGCGCGGGCGGCAGCCCGTCGGCCTCGCCGGTGTCGATCGGCGGTGCCTGCGGGGAGATCTCCACCGCGCCGATGGGCAGGCCGTTCGTCATGCGGTCGGCCGCGGCCGCCCAGCGGGCCAGCATCACGGTCAGCGCGGTGCGGTCGGCGGTGGTGACGTCGAAGGCGGCGAAGGCCAACCGATCCTGCGCCGGGGTCGCAATGCCGGCCTGGTGCGGACCGTAGAACGGGACCAGGCCGGTGTCCGGCCCTGCGGCCAGCTCGGTGGCATCGTGCGAACCGGACGCCCGGGCCGCGCCGAGGCCGACACCACCGCCGACCACGGCGGCGGCACCGGCAGCGCCGAGCGCACCGCGGAGAAACGTGCGGCGGCTCGGCGATTCGGCGGTCATTCCATCTCCTAGGCGTTGGAGACCTTCGGGGCCACCCGGGACAGGGGCTCCTGAACAGCCTTCACCGCGGTGGCGAACTTCTGCCGGTCGGCGTCGGAGATCGAGGAGTACAGCTGAAAACCCGAGGCGTTGCTGCCGGTCCGGTAGCTGTCGACCAAGTCGTCGAGCGACTTGAACGCGGCCGAGATGGAGTCCGACAGCGACGAGTCGATCTGCTTCAGGGCGGGCAGCAGGGCGGCGAACGCTTGCTCGGCACCCTCGTCGTTGGAGGAGAAGTCGAGCAGGTCGATATGCGAGTAGCGCTCCTCCTCGCCGGTGATCTTGGTCTTGCTCACCTCGTCGAGCAGCTCCTGCGCACCGTTGGCCAGCTCATAGGGCTTGTAGGTCAGCCCGGAGGTGAGCGACTGCAGCTTGCTCACGTTGACCACCAGACCGTCGCCGTAGGTGGCCAGCCCGTCCAGGCTCTTGTCCTGGAACAGACCTTTCTCGATGCGGTGGAAGCCGGTCCATTTGCTCGCGGCGACGTCGTCGGCACGCGCGTCGATCGACGCGTCGAGGTCCACGTCGCCGACAGTGAACGACTCGGCAACCGGCTCGATCTTCTCGTAGTAGGGCCGCGCCTTCATGTAGGCGTTCTGCGCCGCGGTGAGGTCGGTGCCGTGCAGCGCGGTCGCCAGCGTCTTGGTGGAGTCCACCAGGTAGCCGACCTGGTCGGCGACGTACTTGGCGTACGTCGAGGCACCGGTGGAGAGCATTTCATCGACGGTGCCGCCGGCCGAGTTGGGCGCGGTTCCGGTGACCGTCCAGGAGGTGTTCTCGGTCTTCGCGCCGGGGCAGTACAGCGTGTAGTTACCCGCGTCGATGTTCACCGAGAACGACCCGGCGAAGCCCGGCGGCAGGTTCTCCTTCTCGGCGATGATGCGCTGACCGGACAGCAACTCGACCTCGTTGACCGCGGTGGCGTCCTGGTTCTTGATGTTCACGGTCAGCGCACCGGCCGGGAACGAGGTGGAGTTCGACGAGCAGCCGTTCGCGTCGGTGATCGTGACATCGGCGTTCTGCGTGCCGGAGGAAGTGGGCGCGGCGCTGCTCACCGGCTCGGACGGCGACTGAGCAGCGCTACTGCTGGTGTTGGTGTTCTTGGTGCCACACGCGACCAGCGAGACGCCGAGGACCGCGGTGAGGGCAGCGGCAGGCAGCAATGGCGACCGGCGAGTCCCGGGGTGGGGTCGAGACATGACCGCTCCAATACGCAGGGTAACCAACTGAGGTAAGGCTAACCTACTCGGACCGCATTCGTCATGCCGGGTGCCCCAGCTCGCACATGGCGAGGCGTCACCAACCTACGCAGCGCCCCCGCCATCACCAGCGCCGCCGCGGCCACCACCCCCATGCCCACCGCAGTGTGCTCCCGGGTGAGCCGTTGTTGATTCTGAGTCAGATCTCTGTGCGCAGCGGACAGGGCGGCGGCGGCGCTGTCCGCCGGCAACTGCGCAGAACTCCGGGCAACCGGCTGCGCAAGCTCCAGGTTCATGCCCGAGGCGGAAACCAGCGAGGCCTGCACCGTCTCCGTCCAGGACTCATCCACGATGCGCCCGGTGCGCGGCTCCAACTGGACGGTGAGCACGTCGTGGTCGACGTAGCTCACCGGCAGCTCGCCACTTGCCTGAAGCGGGGCGCCCAGGGGCAGCCGGCCGCCGTTCAACTCCGCAACCGTCGCCACCGGCAGACTCGTGGGCCGCCCCTCGGCCCCGCGGCCGGGCAGCGTTGCGGTGTACGTGGTGGTGGACTCCGCGTCCCGGGATTGGCTGCCGCCTGCGTGCAGGGTGATCTCGGCGATCGGGCCGGGCAGTTGCCCGGCGACCGCCGGGCTGCGCGTCTGCGTCTGCACCACGATCTGATCACCATCGGCGCTGCGCAGTTGAGCGGTCCAGCCCTCGGCGGAGGTGACCGGGGCGTGTGCGGCCGAGGCGGGCAGCGTACTGATCGCAACCAGCGCCACCGCTGCCGCCGCGGCACCGAGGCCGGCGAGCAGTGCCGACGTGCGGCGGCTGGACAGCGAAGGGCCCGCCGGCCACGCGACGTAGAGCGTCATCGGCACCACGTAGACCAGCCACCCGAGAAGCTCGATGACCACCGGATGCGCCTGGATGCCGAGCATGCCGGTGAGCAGCGAGGAGCGGATCGAACCGGGGTCGACCAGCCAGCTCAGATTGATCGTGCTGCCCTGTCCGGCCTGCAACCACCCGGCCTCGTGGGCGGTGTGGAACGCGGTGGCCACCAGCCCGGCCGCGACCAGAACCAGCACCAGGCCGGTGAACCGGAAGAAGCGGGCCAGATCCAGCCGCACGCCGCCCCGATAGATGCCGTAGCCCAGCGCGACGGCGGCCGCGACGCCGAGGACCGCACCGATGCCCGCGCCGCCGCCGGAGCCCGCCTCGTTGAACGCGGCAAGCAGGAAGACCACGGTCTCCAGGCCCTCGCGCAGCACGGCGAGGAAGGCCATCAGCACCATCGCGCGCCCGGCCCTCGACCCGCCGCTCAGGGCGTCCGCGGCCAGCGCCTCGAGCTCCTTTTTCAGCCCGCGGGAGTTCCGCCGCATCCAGATGATCATGTAGCTGACCATGCCGACGGCCAGCGCGCCGATGACTGTCTCCAGGCCCTCCTGCTTGCGCTGCGGGAGGTTTTTGGACAGCTGGTTGAGCGTGACACCCACGGCGGTGCACAGCAGCACCGCGATGGTCACCCCGCCGAACACCCAACGCAGCAGGTCGAGGCGGCGCTGCTGGTTGAGGAACGCCGCGATGATGCCAACGATGAGGGCGGCCTCCAGCCCCTCCCGTAGGCCGATCACGAACGTGGGCAACATCGGGTGGGACTCCCGGGCGCACTGGTTAGGCAAGGGTGACCTAACGAAGGTACGCCTAAATCACGGCCTGACCAAACCCCGGGTAGGGGACCTCACCCTTCGAACGGGAGGTCGATGGTGGAGCCGAACTTGCCGGCGTAGACCATGATCATGCTGTTGGACTGCCCGATGGGTTCGATCATCTGCAGGTCGCCGCTGCTCACCGTGAGGCGCAGGAAGTGGCCGGTCTTGATGTTCCAGTCGGTCGGCCACATCGGGATGGTGAAGTCGTAGGGCCGGTTCGGCTCGAGGGCTGTCGGGTGTTCCTGGCTCAGTCGGTGGCTGGCGCGCAACCAGCCCGTGGTGATCACGTACGAGGCGCCGCCGGGGGCGAGGTCCTCCAGGCGCACCACGATGTTGCCGTCCGGCGCGGGCAGCGCCGCGGTCAGGTGCATGACGGGGGTGCCCACGAGCACGGTGTCATGATCGACCGGGCCGATGTCCCACCTGACGCGTTCCGTGTCCTGCAGGCGTTGGTCGTTCTGCGGTAGGTCGGCGGAGTTGTATGCGCCGTGTTCCACGCACCCGCAGCCGTTGTCATAGGGATTCACGGCGAGGGGGTACAGCTCTGTTGTATCCGGCCCCCAGGGTCCGGTCCACGCGAGCCGCCTCGTGCGGGTCGGCCAGTCGGGCAACTCGGTCCAGTGCCCGGAATAGTGCGGCTGCTGCCAACTGGTGATCCTGGCGCCGGGCTGCGGGACGTCGGACAGCTTCATCAGATATTGGTCGAACCAGCTGAGCATGGCGTGCGCGACGACCGGCCAGTCCGGGTCGCCGGGCAGGAAGTTGAGGTGCGCGCCGGGGAGCATCAACAGATGGCTGTGCGCCTTCGCGGCCAGGTAATTGCGCACCATGCCGTCGGGGAACAGGTCGGCCCAGCCGCCGATGCCGAGGATCGGGACCGTGCTGCTGCCGATCGCCTTGCCGTCGATACTCCACGGCTTCCAGTAGGCGTCCTCGGTGGGATGTGCGCGCCACTGCTCGCCCATTCCGAGGTAGTCCGGAAGGCTCATGGCGGCAGCGCCGGGTTGGTCGGCCTGAGCGGTGACGCCGGTGGCCACCGGCCACCAACGCAGCGCAGTTCCCGCGGCGCCACCCGGATAGACGATCTCCCGATAGGCGTTGGAAAAGGCCACGATTGGCACCGCGGCGGCGAGGTGCGGCGGGTGCATGGACACCGCCTTGTAGGTCGAGATCCCGCCGTAGGAAATGCCGACCTCGCCGATCTTCCCAGTACTCCACGGCTGAGCCGCGGCCCATTCGATGAGGTCGTAGTTGTCTTGCGATTCCTGCTTCTGGAATGGGCGCCAGGCGCCGGGCGTACCACCGGACCCGCGCGGCGAGCAGGTCAGCGTGACGTAGCCGCGTTCGGCCAGCGGTTCGGGCAGGCCGGTCGTGGCGTACTGCAGCAGCCGATAGGCGAAGAAATCGGTGACCACGACGGGCTGCTTGCCGGCCAGTGGACGTCCATCACTTCCGGCCGGACCGAGCTTGGAACAGCGCATCAGCACGCCGTCGCGCATCGGCACCCGGATCTCCTCGGAGACCGTCTTGTATTGCGCGGGCCGGTTGTACTTCAGCCATGCGGGGACCTGGCCCTGCTCGAGCAGGGACGCCCCTTTCCCCTGCGCGCCCGCGGCTCCGGGCGAGGCCACCACGGCGGCGGTGAGCAAAGTCAGCGCGACAATGGCGCTACCGAGTCGACGCGGCGCGGTCATCTAGTGAGGCTAATCCACGCGAGCGGGAATCGGCGGGCGGCAACCCGACGATTCCGGTCGATGTGCTCGCTCAGCTGCCGAACGAGTTCCCGTCGCCCACGTTTGGACCCGGAGAACGCGGCACAACGGGTCTTGCAGGCACGTGTCAGATCGTCCGCCGCCTCCGCGGAGGACAATCGCCGGAAACTCGTCTCTTATCACGTGCTACGGAAATCTGTCGTAACGCGCTCTTCGTGTCAAGGGTCTGCTGGCGACACACGTAGCGCCGGTAGGACCTGACGCTGCGTCAGGATCGCGTGGAACGGGTCGCCCCGATCGGCGAGGCGGTCGAGCACCGTGCGGATCGTCCAGCGATCCGGGCGGAGATCGGGGTCATCGAGTTCGTCCCAGTCGATGGGCACCGACACCGGAGCGCCCGCCGCCGGGCGCGGGCTGTAGGGCGCGACCAGCGTCTTGTTCACCGCGTTCTGCGTGTAGTCAAGCCGCGCAAGCCCGGCGCGGTCCTGCTTCTCCCACCGCCAACTCACCCACTCCGGCACCACGGCGCCGACGGTCCGCGACACGGTCTGCGCCCAGGCCCGGGTGTCGTCGAAGCTCGGGCCGGACTCGATCGGGATCCAAATCTGGATGCCGCGCTGACCGGTGACCTTGGCCCGGCCGAACACCTTGAGGTGCGCGAGGGCGTCGCGATGCAGACAGGCGAGGTCGCGGACCTGCTCCCAGGTCGTCTTCGGCCCCGGATCGAGGTCCAGCAGCACGTAGTCGGGGCGGTCCGGGGCCGCGGTGGGCGAGGTCCACGGGTGCCATTCCAACGCGCCGAAGTTGGCCACCCAGATCAACGTGGCCGGCTCGTTGACCTCCAGGTAGGTCTGCGTCTCGCCGGGGTCGGCGTTCGGGTTGTGCCAGCGGGTGATCCAGTCCGGTGCGTGGTCGGGAAGCTGCTTGTGCCAGAAGCCTTTCGTGCCCGCGCCCTGCGGGTAGCGGTGCATGTTCAGGGCGCGGCCGCGCAGGTAGGGCAGCAGCACCGGCGCGATGCGCGCGGCGTAGCCGACGAGTTCGCGCTTGGTGATCGGCCGCTGTTTGCCGCGGCCGGGGAACAGTTGCTTGTCCAGGTTGGTGACCTTCAGCTGTCGACCGTAGATCTGCCACGTCCCGGCGGCGCCGAGCTCGTCCAGCGCGGTCAGCTCTTCCTCGCCGGCCGGCGGCACATCCGGCGGCCGCAGTGCAACGGCGGCCTGCGCGGCGGGCAGGTCCGATCGCCAGGCCCACGCCGGGTCGGCCTTCACCTGGTCATTGGTGCGCCCGGACAGCACGGAGGTCGGGTGGTCCTCGGCGTCCCAGCCGTCGACGGCGTGCTCGTCGCGCTTGTGCAGCAGCAGCCATTGCTCCTTGCTGTCCCGCTTGTCGTCGCGCCGGACCAACAGGAAGCGACCATGAAGACGGTGGCCGTCCAGTTCCAGATGTAGTTCGCCGTCGGCGACGGCTTTCGCCGGGTCCTCGGTGCCGATCGGCGTCCACTGCCCGGTGTCCCACACGATGACGTCACCGCCGCCGTATTCGCCGGCCGGAATGACCCCCTCGAAGTGCAGGTACTCCATCGGGTGGTCCTCGACGTGCACGGCGAGCCGTCGCGCCTTCGGGTCCAACGTCGGGCCCTTGGGCACCGCCCAACTGGCCAGCACCCCGTCGATCTCCAGGCGGAAGTCGTAGTGCAGCCGGCGGGCCCGGTGCCGC
>DASXPS010000189.1 GCA_036493475.1 Sporichthyaceae bacterium
GTTCGTCTACGACACCCGCACCGGCCATCGGGATCGCCTCGGGCACATCGAGGGCGACGACCCGACGATCTCCACGGACGGCCGGTACGTGGCGTTCTCCTCCGAGGTCCGCGACCTGGTGCCCGGCGACACCAACCGCAAGGCCGACTGCTTCGTGTTCGACCGGCGCACCCGCACCACCACCCGGGTCAGCGTGGGCGGCACCACGTCCGTGGGCAACGGCTGGTTCCGCGGCCGCCGGCAGGGCACCTCCGAAAGCACCGGCGCGGTGATCAGTGCGGACGGCCGCTACGTGGCATTCGTGTCCTCCGCGCGCAATCTCGTGCCCAAGGACGGCAACGCCCAGGACGACGTGTTTCTCCGGGACCTGCGCACCGGGACCACCCGGTTGATCAGCGTGGGGTTGCACGGCCGGGGCGCGAACGGGGTATCCGGGGCGCCGTCATTGTCCGCCGACGGGCAGACCGTGGTGTTTCTGTCCCGGGCCTCGAACCTGATCCCGCACGACACAGGCTTCGACTACGACGTGTTCCGGATGGACCTGACCACCGGCGCGATCAGCCGGGTGAACGTCACCCCCACCGGGGCCAGGGCCAACGGCGCGACCAGTTCCTTTCCGATGGTCAGCGGCGACGGCCGGATGGTGACCTTCGGGTCGCGCGCCTCGAACCTGGTCCGTGGCGACACCAACGACCACGATGACGTGTTCGTGCGCGGGAATTATCCGGCTCGCGCTGTGCGCGCGTGAACCCGGTCCACCACCCGGGTCAGCACATCCGGGTCGGTACCCGGCAACACCCCGTGGCCGAGGTTGAACACGTGGCCCGGCAAACCTGACGCGTCCTGGAGGATCGCGTCGGTGGCCGCGGCCACCGCATCCCACCCGGCCAGCAGCACGGCCGGGTCGAGGTTCCCCTGCACCGCGCGGTCGGGACCGATGCGCTGCGCGGCCACGGACAGCGGTGTGCGCCAGTCCACCCCGACCACGTCCGCGCCCACCGCCCCCATCTGGTGCAGCAACTCCCCGGTACCCACGCCGAAGTGGATCCGGGGCACGCCCAGGTCCGCGGTCTGCGCGAACACCCGGCGGCTGGCCGGCGCGACCGCGCGCGCGTAGTCGGCCGCGGACAGCGCACCCGCCCAGGAGTCGAACACCTGCAGGGCGCTCGCCCCGGCTTCGGCCTGCACCCGCAGGAACGTGGCGGTGATCGTGGCCAGGCGGTCCACCAGCGCGGCCCACAGGTCGGGGGCGCCGAACATCATCGCCTTGGTGCGCTCGTGGTGGCGGGACGGCCCGCCCTCGACCAGGTAGGAGGCGAGGGTGAACGGCGCACCGGCGAAGCCGATCAGCGGGATGCCACCCAGTTCGCCCACCAGTGCGCGGACGGCAGCGCTGATGAAGTCGACCGCGCCCTCCTCCAGCGGGACCAACCGGTCCAGGTCGGCGGCCTCCCGGATCGGCTTGGAGATCACCGGTCCGACGCCGGGCACGATGTCCAACTCGATGCCCACCGCGCGCAGCGGGACGACGATGTCGGAGAACAGGATCGCCGCGTCCACCCCGTAGCGGCGGACCGGCTGCAGGGTGATCTCGGTGACCAGGCCGGGGTCGGAGCAGGCGGCGAGCATGGCCACCTCGGTGCGCAGCGCCCGATACTCGGGCAGCGCCCGGCCGGCCTGGCGCATGAACCAGACCGGGGTGTACGGCACGGGCCGGCGACGGCAGGCGCGGAGAAACACCGATTCCCGAGGGTCGCCCGCCGGGGCGGTCCAGGAGGTGGCGGCGGCGGGTCGGGACACGCTGCAGATGGTGCCATGCGACACGCCGCCCTCGGTCCGCGGATTTGTCGGAGGCGCGTGGCACCGTCGTGGCGTCGGGTGAAATCCGCCGCCCGCAACCGGAGGGTAGGTCCAGTGCCTGCGTCGCATCCCGAGACGGTTCGTCACTGCGACGACTGCGCTGCCCCGCGGCCGTTCGTCGCCGTGTGCCTGGACGGGCACGAGGACTGCCTCGATGTGGTCTGCACCGAGTGTGGCGCCGGCTACGTCCTCGTCCCGCTGCTGATCCCGGCGCCCGCGCCCGACGCGCTGCGCCACGTGGCCTAGGCGCCGCACCGTCGCCGGCTCCGACGGGGACCGCTCCGCGCACGCACCGGCCACCCCGTTTCCGACCACTCCGCAGGAGTTGCCCGCGGAGTTCGCCGCCGCGGCCGCCGCGCTGCGCGCGGTGACCACCCGTCCCGAGGTGCGGTTGGCCGAGGCCCCCGCCCCGGCCCGGCTGGCGCCCTACGGCGCCGCGCTCACCGCCACGGTCAGCGAAGGGGAGGATGAGCTGGCCCACGGCCGACTGATCCTGCTCTACGACCCGGACGGGCACGAGGCCTGGGACGGCTGCGCCCGGCTGGTCACCTATATCCGCACCGAACTGGAGGCCGAGTTGGTCTCCGACCCGCTGCTGCACGACGTCGCCTGGCACTGGTTGGAGGAGGCGCTGACCGCGCACGGTGTCGAGATGGCCGCGGCCAGCGGCACGGTGACCCGGGTGCAGTCGCACGCCTATGGCGAGTTGGCCGCCGATGCCGAGGACGAACCGGCCGGTGAGCTGGAGATCCGCGCGTCCTGGAGTCCGGGCGAGGACGTGCGTGCGCACGTCGAGGCCTGGGTGGATGTGCTGTGCACCGCGGCAGGGCTGCCGCCGGTAGTGCCGGGCGTGTTGAGCCTGCCCGCCCGCCGGGGTCGTTGACCCCAATCTTTACGTTTACCCCCCATCGCCGGGTGCGGTAGGTAAAGTCTCGCGCTGTGCTCACCCAACGGGGTGAGGGCGCTACAGACCGTAAATCTTCCTGTCTGTCTGCTGAGTCATCGCGGGTGATGTGCCCGGTATGCGGTCCCCCACCGGAAGTTATCCGGATTTACCCGAATTTACCGTCACGGGATCCATGGGTCCCAGGGGGCGATTTTCGGGGAGTTTGGTAAAGAAATGCCATTGATTGCTCAAGGACATCCCTAAGGGAGCCGATGGGCAGCTAAAGGCACACTTACTGAGCATTGGGAGATTCCCGTGGCGTTGATCCAGCAGTCCCGCGGTCGCATTCCGCAGCAGCTGCCCGCTCCCCGGGTACCTCGCCAAGGCACCGGCCCGGGCACCCTCCCCACCGAGGTTGCCACCTCGTTTACCGCGATGGTCGTCGCTGCCGACCCGTACCGCCGCGCGATGAGCGTGCGCCGACTGCGCTCGCTGGGCGCCCGCGACGTCGCCGAGGCCGGCACCGTGCTCCAGGCCCGCGCCTGGGCCCGCACCGCCGGCCTGCGCGAGGTGTGCCTTTCCGACGCATTGCTGCCGGACGGTTCGGGCATCATGCTGCTCGCCGAATTGCAGCGGGCCGGTTGGGCCGGCTGCGCAGTGGTCCCGCAGAACGACGGCGCCCGGGCCACCCATGCCGCACTCGCCGCGCGCATCCGCAGCTGTGTGCTGGCCGGTCGCTCCTGCGGCACCGCACCGGGCAACGACTCCGAGGCCTCCCGCGCCGCCGCCCGCCTCGGGCTGTCCGACCGCGAGGTCGAGGTGCTGCGCCACGTGGCCGAGGGTCGGGCCAACCGCGACGTCGGCGAGGCCATGGGCCTGTCCGCACTCACCATCAAGAGCCACCTGGCCCGCATCGCCCGCAAGTTGGGCACCGGCGACCGCGCCGGCATGGTCGCGACCGCGATGCGCGCCCGCGCCATCGACTGACCACTCGATCCACCCCGAGGTCCCCCGTGCCGCCCCCCGGCCCGGGGGACCTCGCATTTACGCCTCCGCGTTGCGGCTCGGCCACATTGGTGACGGGGGATTGAACAGCGGAGGGCCGGCAGAGCACTGATCATGATGGAGTCGCGTGATCGGGCCGAGAGCGAAAGCCGTACGGTATGGCCCGTGAGCGACGCGGCGCAGGAACCTGACGACCGCGAACTCGTACCCCTGCTCGAGCCCGCGGACGGTGTGCCGCCGGTGGTCGAGACGCGGGCCGCACTGGCCGCCGCGGCGGCGGCGCTGGCCGCCGGAGAGGGCCCGGTGGCGGTGGACGCCGAACGGGCCTCCGGCTATCGGTACGGCCAGCGGGCCTACCTGATCCAGCTGCGCCGCCACGGCGCGGGCACCGTGCTGATCGACCCGATCGCCTGCCCGGACCTGGATCCGCTCATCGATGCACTCGAAGGTCCGGAGTGGGTGTTGCACGCCGCCAGCCAGGACATCCCGTGTCTGGCCGAGGTCGGTCTGCGCCCGACGTTGATCTTCGACACCGAACTTGCCGGGCGCCTGCTCGGCTATCCGCGGGTCGGCCTGGGCAGCATCGTCGCCGAAGTGCTCGGTCTGGCCCTGGAGAAGGGCCATTCGGCGGCCGACTGGTCGGCCCGGCCGCTGCCCGAGCCGTGGCTGCGCTACGCCGCACTGGACGTCGAGGTGCTCATCGACCTGCGCAACGCGCTGGAGCGCGAATTGACTGCGGCGGGGAAGCTGGAGTGGGCCCAGCAGGAGTTCGCCGCGGTGACCGCGGCACCGTTGCCGAGTGCTCGGGTGGATCCCTGGCGGCGGGCCTCCGGTCTGCACCGGGTCCGACGACCGCGGCAGCTCGCAATCGTGCGGGCCATGTGGGAGACGCGGGACAAGATGGCCCGCAGCCGGGACATCGCGCCGGGCCGGATCCTGCCGGATACCGCAATCGTGGAGGCCGCGCTGGCCTCACCTCCCACCGTCGAGGCACTCGCTGAGATGCCGGTGTTCAGCGGCCGGGCCACCCGCCGCGCGGCCGGTCAGTGGTTCGCCGCGATCGAGGCGGCGCGGGCGTTGCCGGACTCCGCGCTGCCGCCCGCACATGTGGTCGCCGGCGGTCCGCCGCCGCCGCGCTCCTGGCCGGACCGCGATCCCGACGCCGCGGCCCGACTGTCCGTGCTGCGGGCGGTGATCGGTGAACTGGCCGACAAGCACCACATGCCGACCGAGAATCTGCTGTCCCCGGACACAGTGCGTCGCATCGCGTGGAGCCCGCCGGAGGAAACGTCATCCGACGCGCTGCGCACGGCGCTGACCGACCTCGGCGCACGACCCTGGCAGATCGAGCTCACCGTGGACGCCGTCGTCGACGCACTGAGCCGGGTGGCCGCAGGCGAGACCGCGCCGACCGGCGATCCCGGCCCCGAGGACTGACGTAGCGTCAGTCCTCAGCGTGGTCGGCGGATTCCGGCACCGTGTGGGCCACTACATCTGCGGCACCGAGCCGGGCGATGGTCTCCACCACGCCGCGGGAGATGTCCTGCGCGCTCAGGCCCACCGCGGCCAGCACTTCGGCTCGGGTGCCGTGGCCGAGGAATTCCGACGGGATGCCGTAGTTGCGCACCGGTGTGTCCACCCCGGCATCGCCGCACGCCTGGGCGATCGCGGTACCGATACCCCCGGCCCGCAGGCCGTCCTCCACGGTCACCAGCAGACGGTGCGCGCCCGCCAGCGCGACCAGTGCCGGGTCGACCGGCTTGACCCACCGTGGGTCCACCACGCTGACCCCGATGCCCTGGTCGGCCAACCTGTCGGCGACCTCCAGACACAACGTGGCGGTGGCACCCACGCTCACCAGCAACACGTCTGACTCCCCGGCGCGGCGCAGCACATCCACCCCGCCGATGCGGTCGACGGCCGGAATGTCCGGGCCCACGTCGCCCTTCGGATACCGCACCACGGTCGGCGCGTCGGGGACGTCGGTCGCCTCACCCAACTGCGCGCGGAACTGCCCGGCGTCGCGCGGCGCAGCGAAGCGCAGGCCGGGCACCAGGTTCAGCATGGACAGATCCCACATGCCGTGGTGGCTGGCGCCGTCGGGTCCGGTCACGCCGGCACTGTTCAGCACGAAGGTGACTCCGCACCGGTGCAGACCGACGTCGAGCAGCACCTGGTCGAAGGCCCGATTGAGGAATGTCGCGTAGACCGCCACCACCGGGTGCAGCCCACCCATGGCCAAGCCGGCCGCGGAGGTGACCGCATGCTGCTCGGCGATGCCGACGTCGAAAACCCGATCCGGGTGCGCGGCGGCGAACGCCTTGAGCCCGACCGGGATCAACATGGCCGCGGTGATCGCGACCACGTCCGGGCGGGTCTGCCCGAACTTCAACATCTCCTCGGCGAACACCGAGGTCCAGGACGTGCCGCCGGAGGCCGGCAGCGGCAGTCCGGTGATCGGATCGAGCACGCCGATGCCGTGGAAGCGGTCCGCCTCGTCGTTCTCCGCCGGCGCGTAACCCTGGCCCTTCGCGGTGATGCAGTGCACGATCACCGGCCCACCGAACTCACGCGCCCGCACCAACGCGGCGCTGACCGCGCCGATGTCGTGCCCGTCGATCGGGCCCAGGTACTTCAACCCCAGGTCCTCGAACATGCCCTGCGGGGCGACCATGTCCTTGACGCCCTTCTTGAACCCGTGCAGGGCGTTGAACATCGACCCGCCGATCACCGGCGTATGGCGCACCCGCTTGCCACCCCAGCGCAGGAAGCGTTCGTAGTTGGGCATGGTGCGCAGCGTGGCCAGGTGCCGGGCCAGTCCGCCGATGGTCGGGGCGTAGGAGCGCTCGTTGTCGTTGACCACGATGATCACCGGCCGGTCCTCGGCAGCGGCGATGTTGTTCAACGCCTCCCAGGCCATGCCGCCGGTGAGCGCCCCGTCGCCGACCACCGCGACCACGCGCCGGTCCGGCTGGCCCATCAGTTGGCGGGCCTTGGCCAGCCCGTCGGCGTAGCTCAACGCCGTGGACGCGTGCGAGTTCTCCACCACGTCGTGCTCGGACTCCGCCCGGCTGGGGTACCCGGACAGTCCCCCGGCCTGCCGCAGCCGAGCGAACCCGCCGGCCCGACCGGTGAGCAGTTTGTGCACGTAGGCCTGGTGGCCGGTGTCCCAGATGATGGTGTCCCGCGGGGAGTCGAACACCCGGTGCAGGGCGATGGTCAACTCAACCGCGCCGAGGTTCGGCCCCAGGTGCCCGCC
>DASXPS010000190.1 GCA_036493475.1 Sporichthyaceae bacterium
CCGGCCGCGCAGGTCGTCGCTGTCGATGGAGTCGAACCCGGTGTACTGGTAGCGGTTGACGATCCGCTCCCGCACGTGCAGCGGGTTGTCGTCCTGCTTCATCTGCTCGTTGGCGTTGAGCGGCTCGCGCTGGCCCAACGCCCACTGGCCATTGATCGGCATGGTTCCTCACAACAAAGGAGGGGCACCGTGCGACCGGTCAGAGGAGCGAGCGGCCGCGACCGGGCACCCGCGAACGAACTGGGGGTGGGGCGGTCAGCAGCCGCGACACGACATCGTCGAGACCCGGCCGAGGTCGATGTGACGACGCTCGACCAAGGCGATCCCGACGGCGGTCATGCACCCAGCATACCGCGCGGCGTGGCTGGAGAAAACCTTCACAAGCCCGGCAGCCGGCTACCGTAGGGGTATGGCAGGCCGCGGAGGCGGGTTTTCGGGCCGGTTGCGCGCCGCGCTGCGCCACCTGCGCTGGTTGGCCGCGACCACCTTCCGTATTTGTCTCAAGCACCGGGTCACCGGGCTGGCCGCGGAGATCGGGTTCTTCGCGCTGCTCTCCCTGCCGCCGCTGGTGCTGGGGCTGGCGGGCACTTTGGGCTACTTCGCGGACGTCATCGGCCCGGACACCGTCGAGCACTTCCGCTCCTCGATCATCGACCTGGCCCGGCACGCGCTGTCCGACCAAACGGTGGCCGACACGATCGTGCCCACGCTCAACGACGTGCTGAACGGCGGCCGGTTCGACATCGTCTCGGTCGGCTTCCTGCTGTCGTTGTGGTCCGGATCACGCGCGCTGAACGTCACCATCGACACCATCGCGATCATGTACGGCCTGGGCGGACACCGCGGCATCATCGCCACCCGCATGCTCTCCTTCTCCCTCTACATCGTCAGCCTGGTGGTCGGGGTGGTGCTGCTGCCCCTGGTGCTCGGTGGGCCCGAGCTGCTCTCCCTCACGCTGCCGCACAACGTGCATTGGGTGGTGGCGTTCTATTGGCCGGTGGTGTCGGTGCTCTCGGTGGCCTCGTTGACCACGCTGTTCTGGATCGCCGTGCCCGTGCCGAACTCCTGGGCGCGCGGCATACCGGGCTCCTCGCTGGCCCTGGGCGGCGCACTGTTGGGCAGCTACGGGGTGCGGCTGATCATCAACTGGTCGGTGGGCGGCACCTCGATCTACGGCCCGCTGGCCGCCCCCATCGTGGTGCTGATCTGGCTCTACGCCCTGGCCATCGTGATGCTCATCGGCGCGGCGTTCAACGCGGCCGTCGACCGCCGTTGGCCACAGCGCCTCGACGATTTCACCCTGGACGGCACCCCCACCACGACCACCGGCCAGGTCGTCCCGCTGGTCTTCGACCGCGACGGCACCCAACCCCCCGACTTCCGCCGCGCCCGTTGATCGTTCGCGGATCGTCAGGTTTTCCGCATCGCTTCTGCGCTGTTCGTTTGTCAGGCTGGTCGACATGAGTCGTACGCGGCTGCTGGGCGTGGTGTCCGGCCTGTTCGTTGCCGGGGTCGGGCTGGCCGTGGCCGAGGGGGTGGCGTCGGTCATCGGCGGGCCGTCCCCGGTGGTGGCGGTGGGGACCTGGGCCATCGACTCCTCGCCGCAGGGCCTCACCGAGTGGGCCATCCGCAACTTCCGGGCAAACGACAAGAAGGTGCTGGTCACCGGGGTGCTGTGCACCGTGGTGGTGCTCGGGGCGGTGGCCGGTGCCATCGGGGTGCGGGCCAAGCGCTTCGCCGTTGGGTTGACCGCGGCGGTCGGCGCCGTCGGCGTGCTGGCGGTATCCACCGTGCGCGGTGTGCACGACAACCCGGTGGTGCGGGTCAGCCCCGCGTTGGCCGCCTTCGCGGTGAGCACCGCGGGAATGTGGTGGCTGCTCAACTCGCTGCCGACACCGGTCCGGACGGCGGCCGCGGCAAGTGCACCGCCGCCCGCGCCGCCCGCGGCCGGGCCGTTGCGCTCCTCGGGGCTGCTGGTCCGCGAACGCGTGGCACCACCCGCGCCGGCCGGCGAGAGCCCGCGCAGTACTGGTCCTGTGCGGCCGGCAGTGGTCATCCCGGGCGGGCGGCGCGCGCCCGGAATGGATCGACGTGATTTCGTGCGCGGCGCCGTCGCCCTCGGCGCGGTCGGCACCGTAGGGCTCACCGCGTGGCGGTGGGGCGGGTCGAACACCGACGTCGGTCCGGCGCCGAGTTTCGCGCTGCCCGGGCCGGCCAGTCCCGCCGCCTCGGTCAGCGGGGCAGATTTCGGCATTCCCGGACTCAGCCCGTACTTCACCGCGAACAGCGACTTCTACCGGGTGGACACCTCGATCGTCGTCCCGCAGGTGAGTGCCTCGACGTGGCAGCTGAAGATCACCGGGATGGTCGACAACCCGATCACCATCGGTTATGCGGATCTGTTGCGCGGCCGACTCATCGAGCGCGACGTCACCCTCACCTGTGTGTCCAACGAGGTCGGCGGCGACCTGATCGGCAATGCTCGCTGGCTCGGCGTCGCGGTCCGCGACGTGCTGCGCTCGGCGGGCGTGCGCCCCGGCGCGGACGCGGTGAAGTCCACCTCGATCGACGGTTGGACCGCGGGCACCCCGCTGTCCGCGCTCACCGACCCCAGCCGCGACGCGATGTTCGCCATCGGCATGAACGGCGCTGCGCTGCCCGCCGAGCACGGCTACCCGGTGCGCATGGTGGTCCCCGGCCTCTACGGCTTCGTCTCCGCGACCAAGTGGGTCACCCATCTCGAGGTCACCCGCTTCGCCGACTTCGAGGCGTACTGGACCAAACGCGGCTGGTCCGCGCAGGCCCCGATCAAGACCGAGTCCCGACTGGAGCTGCCCGTCCGGTACGGGCAGATCGCAACCGGCCCGACCACCATCGCCGGGGTGGCCTGGGCGCAGCACCGCGGAATCAGCAAGGTCGAGGTGCAGGTCGACGAGGACCCCTGGCGCACCGCCACGCTCGCCCCGTGGAGCAACCCCGACACCTGGCGGCAATGGCGCCTGGACTGGAACGCACCGAAGGGCACGCACAACCTGGCCGTACGGGCCACCGACGCCAGCGGCGCCGTGCAAGTGGTGCAGAACACCTCCCCGGTCCCGGACGGTGCCACCGGGTACGACGGCGGACCGATATCCATCCGCTGACCTGCGGTTTGTCCGGTTTTACCGTCCGCTTCTGCGGCCTGCATACCCTCGTGAATCACAGGCCGAACCGTCGTGCTCGAGGCGAGGCAGAGCAGGAGTAAAGCGCGGTGAGACTGACCGGGACGGCGATGCTGATCATCGCCGTGATGGCTGCCTTTGTATCCCCGGTGGCCTGCGTGTGGTGCTGGTCCCGGGTGCGTGGTCCGCGCGGCGTTCGTGCCGGTTCTCGGATGGCGTTGTTCGCGGCCTGCCAGATCTCCACCACGGCGCTGGTCGGGGTGCTGGTCAACGATTACGGCCAGTTCTACTCGACGTGGGGCGACCTGCTGGGCACCACGTCGACGGCCCCGGTCATGAACAGTGCCGCCCACTTCGGCGCGGCCGTGCGCACTCCGGCCACCAACGCCCAGAAGGTCGCGTTGACCCAACTCGGCGGTCAGCCCGACATCCCCGCCGGTGCCGCGGACTGGAAGACGCTGTCCTGGTCCAAGCGCGCGCAGTGGGTGGACCGCGGCGCGATCGTGAACACCACGGTGGCCGGCGCGGGCTCGGCGTTGTCCGAGCAGGCGCTGGTCTACCTACCGCCGGCCTACTTCCGTAGCGGCGCGGCGGCCCGTCGATTGCCGTTGGTCGAGGTGCTCACCGGCTATCCCGGAGTGCCGGCGAATCTGATCAGCCGCATGCGTTACCCGGACCGCCTGCTCTCCGCTATTCAGGCGGGTCAGGCGCAGAACATGATCCTGGTGATGCTGCGCCCGGCGCCGACGTTCCCGTGGGACACCGAGTGCTCGGACGTGCCCGGCGGCCCGCAGGCGTTGCATTTCTTCACCGACGCGGTGCCCGCGTCGGTCTCCCGGCAGTTCGGCGTGCATCCCAGCGCCTACGCGGCCATCGGTGACTCCACCGGCGGGTACTGCGCCGCGAAGATCGCCATGACCGACCCCAGCCGGTTCGTGGCCGCGGTCTCGCTGTCCGGCTACTTCAAGCCCGCCACCGACGCCACCACCCGGGGCATTTTCGCCAACCGGCAGGCCTTCCGCGACGAGAACGATCTGGAGTGGCGGCTGCAGCACCTGGCCGCGCCGGACATTTCGTTGCTCATCGCCACCGCGCGCGACGAGGGCGGTGACGACGGCTACCAAATGGCGTTGCGTTTGCTGCAGGACGTGAAGGCACCCATGTCGGCCGACGAACTGGTGTTGGACCATGGCGGCCACAACTTCCGCACCTGGGGCCGCGAGATTCCCTACGCGATGCGCTGGCTCAGCGACCGCTTCGCGGAGGGCAAGCGCAGCTGAGGAACTGCGCACCGCAGACCCGGGCGCCCGCCGCGGAACCACCCCGGCGGGCGTCCGTTACCAACGAGGAGCTCAGTTGCCCTCGGCCTGCTGTTGCGGGTCGGTGGCCGCCTCCGCGGACTGCGGATAGATCGTCGAATTGGGCGGGGGCGCCGTGTGCCCGCTGCGGCTGTGCGGCAGGTGCCGGGACAGCCAGGACAACGCGTAGGGCATGTCGCCGTTGAATGAAGCGAAGTCGTGGCCGCCGTGGTCGAGCACCAGTTCCTGCGCGACCATCGGGGAGCGGATCATCTCGTACCACTCCTGCACGACCGGGTAGCCGTCGTCCTTGTGCTGGTAGTCGTCGCGACCCGTGGTCAGCAGTAGCGAGATGGACGGGATCTTCAGGTTGTCCATACGCCACTGCAGGTCGTTGTGCTCGCGCAGTTTGGTGTCGTCGAACATGCCCCGGGTGGTCTTGTCGACGGCCGGGTGGAAGTACCCGGACATGACGACCGCGGCGGGGAATTCCTTGTGGTCCACCATCGCGATCTTCGCCGCGCAGTACCCCCCGGTGGAGTCACCGAGCACGAACTGCGGCGCGTCGTGCAGACCGAACCGGTCGCGCACCGCGGCCGGCACGTCCTTGGCGTAGAAGGTCAATGCCCGTGGACCGTTCGGCACGTCGGTGCACTCGGTGTCCCAGGCCCCGGTGACGCCGGGCCGGGTCATCACCACGGCCATCGGTGCTACCTGGCCGGAGTTGATTCCGGCCAGCATGGCATCCGGGAGGTGCATCTGCGCGATCAGGTTTTCGGTGCGCCCCGGGTAGCCGGTGAACGCCTCCAGGATCGGTAGCGTGCGCTGGGGTCCATCGGCCGCGAAGTACTGCGGTGGCAGATAGACGTAGGTCAGTTCCGACAGGTTCGACGCGCCACCGCCGAGCCGGGCCAGCACCACGGCGCCCTTGGTCGCCCACTCGTTCGGCTTGGACCAGGTCAAGGTCCGCCAGGTGCTGCCGTCCGGTGCTGTGCTCAGTTCGGATTTCAGCCGGAAATCCTTATGGGCGATGGCATTCGCGGTATCGGCGGGCGTCGGCGCGTCCGGATCGGGCTTGCCGTTGACGGTCTGCTGCGCGGCCGCGGTGATCGGCGCGGCCTGGGCCGCCGGTGACACCTCCGCATTGGCCGGCTTCTTCTTGTGGTGCGCGTGATGGCTTCCGGTCAGGCCGAACGCGCCCTTGACGAACCCGTCGGCCTCCGACCAGTTGGACACGAATCCTGCGTAGTCGTTCATCGCGACGAACGCGAAGGCCAACGCCAGTGTCTCGCCGACCACGAGCAGGGCCATGCGTCCGGAGATCCGGCGCCAACGGCGCGCCCCGAAACGGTCCCAGAGCAGCACCGCGGCCACCGGGGTGGACAGTGCCAGCAGCGCGGAGAGGACCAGGATGGCCTTACCGGTCAGCGGCACTGCTTGCCCCCGTGCTGGTTGTGGTTATCTCCCGCGCCTTGGCGGGTTTCCCGTCGCCGGGCAGTACCAAGAACGCCTCGGCGCGCAGCGACGCGATCGCCACGCTCGGCAGTTCCAGCGCGCCCGGGTAGCACATGTAGCGCGGCACCCATTGCGGCTCGAACTTCGCGTTGAACCGGTACAGCTGTTCGATCTGCCACCACCGCGAACCGGCCACCAGAACCTTGCGGTAGCTCTTCGCGATCGGTCCGGCACCCAGCTGCTCCCCGCGCTCCAACGCGGCCCGCAGGAACGCGAAGTTCAGCGACGCACGCCGCACCCCGAGTTCCTGACCGCGCGTCAGCACCGCCACAATCAGCGCTTCGTTCACACCGTTTTCCGCGGCCGGATCGCGTCGCATGACGTCCAGCGAGAGCCCGTGCTTTCCCCACGGCACGAAGTGCAGCATCGCGCGCAGCTTGCCCTCGCCGTCGTGCGCGGTGGCCAGCAGGCCGGCCGCCTCGCGCGGGTCGCCCAACCGCCCCAGGGCCATGGAGAAACCGCGCTCGATCGCGCCCTGCCGCCAGCGGGTGGCCGCGGCCTTGAGCTCTGCCCACTCGCCCGCGTCGATGTCGCCGCAGCGGCGCAGCTGCATCGTGTACCCGGCCCGGTCGATGCGCCCGACGGCCTGGCGGACCCCGCGCATGGAGCGACCCTGGAGGCTGAACTCGGCCAGTTCGACCACGGCCTCGTCGCCGAGTTCCATGACATCCAGGCCGTACCGCGACCAGGTGGTGGCCCCGCGCGTGGAGCAGCCCATCACCGCGGGCACCCAGGCGGCCCGGGCACACTCGCCGAGGAACATCTCGATGGCGCCCGGCCAGGCCTCCGGGTCGCCCAGGGGGTCCCCCGCGCACAGGGCGACGCCGCCGACCACGCGGAAGGTGACCGCGGCCTTGCCGGACGGGGACACGATCAGCTGACGGTCGTCCCGGGTGGCGAACCAGGCGAGCGAGTCGGCCTCACCGTGGGCCCGCAAGAGCGCGTTCAGCGCGCCGTTCTGGGCTGCGGTGCGGGCCACCGGCCCGGCCGGCCGGACCAGCAGCACGCCCACCGCGGCGACCAGCGTGATGGCGCCGAGACCGGCCAGCACTGCGGAGACGGTGTGCGCGGTGACGTCGTCACCGAAGTGCAGCGGTCCGCGTACGCCGGCAAAGCCGAGCAGCACGTGGCGCAGCCTGGTCAGGCCGTGCGGGTCGCCCTCCAGGGTGTCCTCGTTGGTGCGCACCAACAGCAGGCCGACGGCGATGTCGACCGCGAACAGCCCGGCCAGCACCATCACCCGGACCCGTGCGGGTGGCACTGCGGTCGCGGCGCGGAACTGGCTGCGGGAGGCGAACAGCGCGACCAACAGCAGCGCGCACAACGAGGCCTCCTCGACGTCGAGGCCCTTGATCACATGCAGCACCCCGGCCACCGCGGCCAGCACCACGGCGGCCACCCAGGCCTTGCGCTGGCGACGACGCAACCCGAAGGAGAGCAACATCAGCGCGATGCCCACCGCCGCCGTGGTACCCGCCGCGGTGCTCGGCACGGCAGAGCCGAACAAATCACTGACCACCCGCAGGCGACCGGCGAACGGAGGGACGGCGGCAGAACACACCGACACCACACCGGCCGCGAAGCTCAACCAGGCGGCAGTACGGGGTGCCAGCTCACCGCGGCGGCGCAGCGCCTCGATCCAACGCTGGCCCGGCCGGTGCGGCTGGGTGGAAACGGCGGGAGCAGGACGACGTGGCACTGGGGGGAGTACCTCTGTGTCGGTCTGCGCACCGCGGGGTTGGCGACTCAATCCGGCTCCAACTGGCGGGCCCGGTTTGTGCCGGGGGGAGGTGGATGCGCTAACCGTTCGACGTTAGGCGGCGCAGGTAAGCGAACAAGGGGAAAACGGGGCCAACCCGGCACGTCTTGCCGTCCGCTAACCACGTTCTGGCCCTCGCGGCCACGTTGTCGAGACAGGTCGGTGATGCGCCGGTCAGATCGCGGCGCCGGCGCCGAGGTGCAGCACGACGGCCTGAGCCCGATTGGTCACGCCGAGCTTGCGGAACACGTGCTTGACGTGAGATTTCACGGTGCCCTCGGTGATCACCAACCGATGCGCGATCTCCCGGTTGGTGGCGCCCCGGGCCATCAGCGTGAGCACGTCCTGCTCCCGGCGGGTCAGCGGCGTGCGCGCGGGCAGGCGTCCGGTCCGGACCGGGCGGGCCTGCGCAGCGCCGTCCGGCACGACAGCTTCGACCGGCGGCGGTGCCAGACCGAGGTCGGTCGTGGTCAGGTCCTCCACCGTCGCCTCGGCAGCGCGCGCCAGTCGGCGCACCGCGTCACGTTGCGCCGCCAAGCGGTCCAGCAGGGCGCCGCGCTCCAACGCCTGACCCAGGCCCTTGCCGAACACGGACAACGCGTCGCGGTCGGTCACGTCCAGCCGTCGGCCGCTGAAGTAGGTGTCGCCGTGCAGCGTGGCGACCACGGTGCCACCGACCACCACCGGGACGCTGACGAAGCCGTCGGTGCCCAGTTCGGCGACCGTCGGGCCGGTCACCCGCGGGTCCTGCAGCGGTGCGGTGACCAGGGCGGCGGCCCGGCGGCGGATCATCTCCATCTCGTAGCGCATCGCGCTCAGCTCGATCGGCCGGGCGTGTTCGAGCACCTGGGCGGCCCAGTCCGCGTGCCCGACGAAGTAAGTGACCTCGGGGATGAGCTGCGCCTGGTCCAACCGGAAGATCATCACGCGGTCCAGTTCGCAGATACGCGCGGCGTGTTCGGCCGCGCGCTGCAATATCCGCCCGACGTCGGTCTCGCCGGGTGCGGCGGCGAACAACTCCGGGACCTCGGCCAGCGCCAGCAGACGACGACGGGCCCGTTGCTCGGCCTGGTCGTGCCGGAGGGCGGCCAGCCCGGCCAGCACTTCGGCGTATCGCACGCACTCCGACTTTGATGCCGGGTGCTCGCGCATCCGCTCCAGCACGCTCGTGCCCAGCTGCGCCAGATACTCGTCCAGCGCGGCCGGGTTCGTTGCGTCGATCTGCGGCAGGGCGTCGGGCAGTGCGGCAAGTAGATCGGACAACCGACGTTCCACCTCGGCGGCGGCACGGCGACGGGCAGCCGGATGGTCCGCGCGTCCGGCGGCCAACTCGATCGGCACGTGGCCCTCCGATGGGAGGTAGAAGCACAGGAAATATACCTCTGGGCTGCCCCTTCTGGGGCGGATGGATGCCACGGAAATACCTCTTTTGGGGGAGGAGAAACCGCCCACAGAAGGATGAGGTGGAGGCCCGTTGCTTCTTACGGTGAGCTACCTGTCCGCGTCCCGCAGGAGGCCCCTGGTGTCCGAGGAATCGCCGTGCCCCGAAACCGTCGACGTGGTGGTGATGGGCGGTCGGATCGGTGGCAGCGCCGCGGCCATCGCCTTCGCCCGGGCCGGGCGGAAGGTGGTGGTGCTGGACAGCGCCGCGTTCCCGTCGGACACCATCTCCACCCACGTGATGTTCGCCGGCGGCCTGGCCGAACTGCAGCGCCTCGGCGCGCTGGACCGGGTGCTCGCCGCGGACGCGCCGAGGTGCCCGAACGTCGCGCTCATCGCCGAGGGCGTGCACGTGCAGGGCACCTACACGCCGGTCGACGGCATCGACTTCGGCCTGAACACCCGCCGCCCCGAATTGGACATGGCGCTGGTGACCACCGCGCGCGCGAGCGGGGCCGAGGTGCGCGAGCGGTGTCGGGTCAACGGGTTGGTGTGGAAGGGCAACCGGGTGGCCGGGCTCACCTACACCGACCCCGAGGGCGGCGAGCGCACCATCCTGGCGAAGTTGGTGGTCGGTGCGGACGGCCGCGACTCGACCTTCGCCGAGTGGGTGGGCTCGCCCCGGTACAAGGCGCTACCCAACGGTCGTGGGCTGGCCTTCCACTACATGACCGATTCCGAGGCGGGCTCCCAGCACTTCCCGCGGCGTGACGCCATCTGCCAGTGGCGCAACGGGGAGATCAACAGTTTCGTGTTCCCGGTCAACAACAACGCCATCACCGCCCTGCTGATGCCGGCGGTGGAGATCGTCGACCGTTGCCGTCGGGACCCGGAGGAGTGGGACCGCGTGGTTGCCGCGCAGCCGGAGATGGCCGCTCGGCTGACCGGGACGGTCAAAGAGATCAAGATGCGCGGCGCCACCGATACCGAGGGCTACTTCCGCACCTCCTCTGGTCCCGGCTGGGCGCTGTGCGGTGACGCGGGCAGCTTCAAGGACCCGGTCATCGCGCAGGGCATTCGCGACGGGCTGTGGTCCGGGCGGACGTTGGGCGAGACCGTAGCTGCGCACCTGGACGACCCGGCAACGTTGGACGCGGCAACCCGCCGTTACGAGCAGCTGCGCGATAAGGAGGTGCTCGCCACCTACTACTGGGGTCACAAGCACTCCCGCGTCTCCACGGTCAGTGCGGTGGAGATGGAGTTCTACCGGCAGGGCGAGCACGATCCGCAGATCGGCCGCGATCTGGCGGACACCTTCTCCCGCCAGGTCAGCCCGTACAAGTTGGTGAGCGTGCGGCGTGAAGTCGCCTGGACGGTGCGGGCGCTACGTCGGCCCGGCGCCGACCGCCGCGAGATCGTCACGTGGGTTGCCGGTGAGCTCAAGCTTGACCTGGCGTATGTCCTCGACCGGGTCATGCTCAAGGCCGGCCGGCGACCCAAGGGCACGGCTACCAAGCGCTGGG
>DASXPS010000191.1 GCA_036493475.1 Sporichthyaceae bacterium
CGAGCAGGACCGGGCGGATGACCGGATCGATGAGCTGCACCGCGAGATCCTGCACGCTGTGAGCGGCGGCGCCCCGGGCTGTTCGGTGCGCGATGGCGTGAATGTGGCGTTGCTGGCCCGGTTCGTCGAACGCTTCGCCGACCAGGCCGTCTCGATCACCCGTCGGCTGGACTACATCGTCACGGGAGTAGCGCCCGGCCGAGACTCCGGGTGAGGACCTGCCTCGAGGTGGCAGCTCCCAGGAGCTCGAATGATCGTAGCTATTCAGCTGGTGCCGCTCACCTCGGCGGCACGTTCCGCGCCACTTGCCTCGCGTAGACGGGCGGCGCGTCGACGGTCATCCATCGGCGGACAGGTCCCGGTGTTGCGAGCGGCGGCGGCGTGCGCGTTGTGGCTGGTGGGGCTGGTGTGACGTGATCGTCGGCGTGTCGAGTTGATCTCGGTGTGGGATTGGGCAGGGTGTCGTCGTGCCCGATCTCCCGCCCGACGAGCAGTCGACTGTGGACGCCGCTGCGCTGCGGGTGGAGAACGCCGCGCTGCGTGCTGAGGTGGAGGAGCTTCGGGCGAGCGAGGCTGCGGTTCGTGTCGATCACGCCGAGTTGAAGAACATGGTCGCGGTGTTGACCGGGCAGGTTGCGCAGTTGGAGCGGGTGGTCAGGGAACAGGCCGATGAGATCGCGGAGTTGAAACGCCAGGCCGCTGGGGACTCCTCGAACTCCTCCCGCCCTCCGTCGTCGGATGCGCCGTGGGCGAAGAAGCCGGCGAAGATGCGCTCGTTGCGGACGAGGTCGGGACGCAAGTCCGGCAAGCAGCCGGGCTCTGCGTCGTCCTCGCGCAGCCTGATCGATGACCCGGACGAGCGGCTGGAGATCCGGCCGGGCCGCTGCCGGTCCTGTGACGCGTCACTGGTCGAGGCCGCGGAACACGGCCATCAGCGGCGTCAGATCGTCGACATCCAGCCCGCGCCGCCCCCGAAGGTCACCGAGTATGCGCGGATCTCGAAGGTCTGCGCGTGCTGCGGGGTGGTCACCACCCCGGGCTGGGACGACGAGGCCGTGCCGGTCGAGCACGTCGGCATTGTGGCCGCGCCGGGCTCGCCGGTGCGGATCGGCCCGGAAACCCTCGCCCGCGCCGCGTTGCTCACCTGCGCGCACTACCTGCCGGTCGGGCGCGCCCGCGACCTGCTGGAGACGTTGACCGCGATCGATGTGTCCACCGGGTTCCTGGCCGCCATCCGTGGCCGCGCCGCCCGACAGTTGGAGAAGAAGTTCCTCAGCCACATGCGAAACCTGCTGGCCACCGCGCCGGTGCTGCATGCCGACGAGACACCCGGCCGCGCCACCGGATCCCTGGCCTACGTCCACGTGGCCTGCACCGAATACCTCACGTTGATGCACGTCGGCGACCGCTCCGCGGCGAGCATCGATGCCGGCGGTGTCCTCGCAGGGTTCACCGGGGTGCTGGTGCGCGACGGCTACGCCGGTTATGCACACCTGCAGGCGGCACATGCCTGGTGCGGAGCTCATCTGCTGCGCGATCTGCGGTCGATCTCCGATGCCGACCCCGACGGCCAACTGTGGGCACAGGCGATGGCCAACACCCTGCTGGAAGCCAACCGCGCCGCCCACGAGGCCCGTGATCGTGGCGCCGACCGCCTCGACGAAGCCACGCTGAAGCAGATCCGCAACCACTACCTGGGAGCACTCGCCCGAGGCAACACCGACAACCAGGGCGAACACTCCAAGCTCGCCGACAAGGCCCGCACCCTCATCACGCGGTTCAGACGGTTCGAAGACATGATCTTGAGGTTTGCCGCGGATCTCTCGGTGCCGTTCACGAACAATGAAGCGGAGCGCGCGTGCAGGCCCGTCAAGATCCAACAACGCACCTCCGGCGGCTGTTGGCGCACCCTGCAAGGCCTCACCGACTTCGCCATCGTCCAGTCCTACCTGGACACAGCCACCAAATGGGGACTCGACAAACTCGACACCCTCCGCCAACTCTTCACCACCGGCGCATGGCTACCACCCACACTCAAACCAGCTGAATAGCTACCTTTGAACAGCGTGGCATCCCGGTAAGCGGCCAGCGCACCCTTGCGCTTTGCCCGCACCGCGCGCTCGACCTGCTCGTCGGCGTAGTCGAGGAACCGCTGCAGTTCCTCCCGTGTGAACGGGCGCGCTTCGGGATTGCCCTCGTAGTCGTTGAGGTGGGGAATGGTGTTCCACTCGTGCACGATCGCGACCGGATGCGTCTGCGGCCCGAACTCGCGCCGGCACGCCGCAACCCACCCGTAGCGGCTGTCACAGAGGTAGCCGTTGAACAAGCGCAGGCTGCACTGGTAGGTGCGGATCGTGGACGGCGCCAAGTGTTGCTCGGCGGTCAGCGACAGCGACCACTCGTCCACATGCGACGGTTCCCAGTTCCACGGGTACTCATTGGTGAACTCGCCGAACCGACGCATCAACCGCTCCCGCGCCCCGATCGCATCCTCCCGCAGACCGCGGGCCGCCTGCTGCGCACGCCAGCCCTTCAGCATCGCCTCGAACATCGCCTCCTCCGGGCGCAGCGCCACCACACCGTCGACCAGCTCGAGATGCGCCGCACCCGCCAGATCAACCCGCCGCAACCCGCCTCCAACGCCTTCTAATGGAGGGCGGATCATGCAACAGACGGGACCGCTTGATCAAATCGGCAGGTCAGACGCGCCCGGCCGCGC
>DASXPS010000192.1 GCA_036493475.1 Sporichthyaceae bacterium
AGTGCGGCCTGAGAGCTCTCTGAACTGCAGTGGAATGAAGTTTTGCCATTCTGCCCCATGAACGCAGTGGCCCCACGTAGCGTCCCCCCAATACCAGTAACTTAAGCTCGTCTCCTGATGTTGATCAGGTCGGGTGGTGGCTGGATGAGGTGCCGGTCGATGCGTTTCTTGGTCGGGAACGGGGTGCGGCGGGTTTGGCGTACGACGCGCGGGTTGTGTCGGCGGCGGCGTTTGTTGAGCCGTTCGAGCAGCTCAGCGGCTGCCTCGCGCAGGGCGCGGCGTAGTCGGGAGGGGGGAAAGCCCCGCCTGGTCGGTGACCTGGCGGCGGGCGGCGCGCACTGCGCGGGTGAACGAGATCCGGTCGGGGTCGATGCCCGCGTCGCGGGCGCTGATGTGGATGAGGTCGCGGATCGCGTGGTGGACCAGCAGGATTCCCCAGATCTCCTGCTCGACCCCATCGGGATCTCGGGAGCGTAGGACCGGTCGGGACTGGAGCTGGTGGGTCTTGATCTCGTCGAATACCGACTCGATCTCCCAGCGCTGCGCGTAGGCGGCGGCAAGATCTTGCGCCGGCGCCAGCGTGGGGTCGAGGATCGTGGTGACCAGGCGGTAGACCTCGCCGGCCTTGTGCGGATGCACCGACTCGCTGGCCGCCAGGGTGTACTCGATGACGCGCACAATGATCCGCTGGCCGCGTCCGCGGGTACCGGGCGCGGCCAGATGCGACAGGTAGGAGCCCTCGTCCAGTTCGGTGACCACGGGCAGGCGGGTGTCGGACTTGGCCCGCCACAACAGATCCGCCCCGGTCGCCGCGGCGGCACCCCACAGCTGATGGCCCAGGAAGTTACGGTCGGCCAGCACCAGCATCCCCGGGCCGATCTTGGCCAGCAACCGGCGGAACAGGTCCTGTTCCCCGGTGGTGATCCCGGCCAACGCGGCGGCGAACACCGCATGCGTGCCGCACTCAGCCAGCGCGACCACCCGGACCTGAGGAAACGCACCCTTGCCCTGATCGTTGGACGGTTTCCCGAACCGGGCGGTGTTACCCGCCTCGTCCGGGGCATCGAAGCTGGTCCCGTCCACGGCCACCAGCCGCCACGACCGATAGAACGCCCCCCGCGACGTCCGGGGCCGCGACCGGCACGCACACCCGGTCGAACAACGCCGCCAGCACAGCCGGACCCAGCCGAGCGCGCGCCTTGGAGATCGCCGGCGACGACGGCACCTGCCACGTCCCACCCCACCGCGTGGTCCAGGCCAACCCCGCCACGAGCTGGCGCATCACCTCCTCGTAACCCTCGGAGGCGAACAACGCCAACGCCATCACGTAATACACGACCAACCGCGCCGGCAACAACCGCGACCGCTGCTCAGTACGCCCCTGACCAGCCACAACCTCATCCACCACCTGCGGCGGGAACGAGCGAGTCAACACCCCGACCCCGACCCGATCCGTCAACCGATCACCCGACCGCGACCTCACCTGACCAGCTCTGGGCACACCCGAACCCTACCGGATCATGATCTAAGTTACCGGTATTGCCTCTCAGCCGCACCGAGGCGCGGATGTCCACTGACTCGCA
>DASXPS010000193.1 GCA_036493475.1 Sporichthyaceae bacterium
AGTTGGTGTACCGCGCGTACCTCGCGGCGATCTTGAGCGTGACCTTCTCGCCGCCGCCCGCGATCCACAGCGGGATGCCGCCCTCCTGCAGCGGCAACGGGAAGACGCGGGCGCCGTCGACCTGGTAGTGCTTCCCGCTGAAGGTCGCGACGCCCTCCGTCCAGGCCTGGCGCATGATCTGCACACCCTCGTCGAGCATCCCGAGCCGCTCGGGCGGGGGCGGGAAGCCGTAGCCGTAGGCCCGCCACTCATGCTCGTACCAGCCTGCGCCGATGCCCATCTCGACGCGCCCGCCGGAGACGATGTCGCAGGTGGCGGCCACCTTGGCCAGGTAGGCGGGGTTGCGGTAGCTCATGCACGTGCACATCTGGCCCAATCGCACCCGCTCGGTGACCGCGCCGAACGCGGCCATCAGCGACCACGCCTCGTGCGTGGCCTGGTCGGTGGGTAGCGGCACGGTGTGGAAGTGGTCGTAGACCCAGATCGACTCCCACGGGCCCGCGTCGGCGCGCTGGGCCAGCCCCTTCATCACCCCCCACTGGTCGGCGGGCTCGATGCCGACGAGATCGTGCCGCCAACCTTGGGGAACGAAGATTCCGAGGCGCATGCTCCGACCCTAGGAGGCCGCTGAAGAAGCCGGTTTTGGGCCCGGTCGGCAGCAAGACCGAGCTGCGTCGGTGCGCGGTGAGCCGCTGGGTGTGGTGCTGGGCCGGGCAGTGCCGGTCAGCGGGAGGCGGGATCGCCGGGTCTGGGGTCCGTCGGGGAGCGTCTCGGGGCCTCGGTGGCGGCCGCGGGGTGTCTGGGGGGCCGATTAGATGGCCAGAACCCAGGTTCGGTCGATGCGGGCAAGCCCGCGGCCGACGAGGTTGCGCAGGTTCAACGCGGCGGTGCGGGATTTGAGCCAGGCGTTGTTCTTGACGGTGCCGCGGTAGCGCAGCTTGATCCGCTGCCCGCCCTGGGTGGCGACCTGGGAGACGGTGCGTTCGACGTTGGGCCGGTAGGTCCGGTAGTCCTCGCGCAGGTCGGGGTCGGCGGCCCATTCCGCGCGGGCCACGCGCAGCAGGTCGTCGCGTTCGTGCAGGGTCATCGTGCGGCCGGTCTTCGCGGTGGTGCACGCGGCACGCAGCGGACAGTCTCGGCACAGCGCCCCGAAGGTCACGGTCCGAGACGGTGAGATCGGCCGGGTCTGACCGGCCGGGCAGGTCATGGTGCCGGAGTCCTCACCGACGGTGAAGTCGACGGTGAAGTCGTCGAGGGTGAACCCGCCCGGAACCGCCGGCTGCACCGGCTTGGGCTTGATGACGGCGTCGTGCCCGGCCTGCTGGATCGCGCCCCGCAGGTCACCGGTGCCGTAGGCCGAGTCGCCGTACCAGGCCAGACCCTCGCCCCGGCCGTTGCCGCCCGGGATAGCACCCTCGACCACAGCACCCTCGTGATCATCTGCATCGGCGACGTGGCGGGTAGCGGCAGCGTCGCCGGTGTCGGTATCGGTGGCAGCTGCGGCGAGGTCCGCGCCGACGGGCCCGTCACCGGAAGATGCCTGCTGGTCGGGGTCTTGCTGGTCGGGGTCTTGCTGGTCGGGGTCCTGCTCGGTGTTGGCCACGAACTGCTGCGCCAGCGCCGCATCGGAGTTCTGGGTCCCGGCGGCCATGGTCAGCGCCTCATCGGTGATCAACCCGGTCCCGGGCTCGGCGACCAGGTGCGCCCGGTAGCCGTCGCGGCGGCTGCTGGGGGACTTGCGGGTGTGCCGGGCCTGCGGGTCCACGGTGGAGATCACCCGATCCGGGGCCACCTTGCGGGCGATCCGCCACCGCCCGTCCCGCCCGTCGGATCCCTCGGCTGGTTCCACGTCCTGCCCGGCCACCAGCGCCAACAACGCCACCGCCGCCGCGGCCGCCTCCTCCAGCTCGGCCTCGGCGAACGCCGCCACCACCGTGTTCGCGTCACCGACCAACGCCGAGACCAGCTCGTGTCTGGCGGCCGGGTCGGTCCAGTCGATCCGCGGCTTACCCGGACCGCGGTAGTCGTGCCCGGTGCACACGGCCGCGATCACCGCATCGGCCCCGGGCACCTCCCGGCCCACCCGGCGGATCGCGCCGATCAACTGGGTGATGGTGTCCTGGGTGGCCACCGCGTCATCCAGGATCGTGGAATCCACCGCACGGCGTCGCCGACCGGCCAGCACCCCGGTCGCCTCGATCACCCGCCGGATCGCGTCGTTGATCCGGTGGGGACGGGTCGAGTGGGCGATCCTCCTGCGCCAATACACCAGGCTCGACGGGTCGAACCCCTCATCCAGCAGCGACAACCCGCACGCCACCTTCCACCGAAGGTCACAGCGGACCGCCTCGGCGCACTCCCGATCCGAGAGCTCGTGCAGTGCCTGCAGGGTCAGCACCGCCGCCATCCGGGTCGCCGGCAGCGACGGGCGCCCGATCGTGGAGAACAGGTCCGCGTAGTCCTCGTCCGGGAACACCTCGCCGCGATGCTCGGCCAGGAACCCGAACATGCTCCCCGCCGACACCAGATGACCAACCACCTGCGCGGCGTCCCACAACTCCCGCTCCGGCCCCTCCACACCCTGCACCGCAAGATCATCCCAAGCAGACACAGTCCGCGCTCAGCGACATGCCTACCGCCCGACCGGGTTTTTCAGCGCCGTCCTAGACGACGAACGGCGAAGGGTCTCTTGCGACATCGCCGACCGGCCCGTTCGGCGGCGGCCGCGGTGAGCGCTCAGAAAGAACCCCAAGTTGTTCATTGCTCACGATAAATGTGTCCATTGCTCACGACTTGCGCACCACCCGAAGGCGACCCACTTGATGGGTGATTCATCACGGTATGTGTAACATGCGCGCTTCGATACGGACGCGAAGGGAGTAGTGACGACCCCGGCCAACACGGAGTGCTTCTGAAAGCGGTGCAGCAGCGTGAGTTTCGTCGAACGACCTGGGAAGATACGCCGTGCAGGCACGGCCGCTCCAGGCACGTGGCTGCTCACCGGCGGCGCGGGCTACATCGGGGCGCACGTCGCAGCGGC